>CALGJW010000001.1 GCA_937930025.1 uncultured Saprospiraceae bacterium
GGTGGATGCTTCCTCTGGTGATACATTGAATATAGAGCGTTCTGACCAACTTGTGAATGCGCGTGATATCCGAAATATAAACCACTACAATTCCTATCAACGAGTTTCAGTTCCGCTTAAAGTTGGATTCTTTAAGAAAAGTAATAAATGGAGTTATGGTTTTCATACTGGATTAACTTTGAATTTCACACTATCCCAGAAAGGTAAAAGTTTGGATACTGGAAGTCTCCCTATATTTTTTGATTCGGATGATAAATTATCTCCTTATAAAAAGTTTGATGTTGGTTTGTTTGTCCAACCAATTGTAGGGTATTACTTAAATGATTCTTGGAAGGTTAATTTGTCACCTCAATGGAGATGGAATCGAAATACCGATCTTGGAGTATTGGATTTAAGTGTTGGTATTCATCAATTGAATCTTAGTCTAGGAATTCAGTATTGTTTAGGTAAGTGAAGAAATTGATGCTTACTGAGGGTTCAATTATTGCATAAAGCAACTACGGTAGTAAACCGTCATAAAGAAGTGAATTTATATGACTTTGAATTCTTTTCCAAATTAAAAGTATTTCAAACTTTCCAGCCGGGACGTATGTGATTCGGTTTCGGACAAATTTCAATAAGGAGAGCAAACTGCTGGTGGAGTAGGCTGGCTGTTCTGTGAGAAAGGGAGCAATTTAAAAACAATGAGCCAAGCGAAAATTCCACCTGGCTCATTTTACTTTTATGCTGTTCTGAATGCTAAATTTTTCTTACTCTGACGAACTAGTTATTCGTCCCCGCGCCGCAAGAAATTTCGTCGTTAGACAATTGCGCCAAAGTCAATTGAACTTCATTTTCAAACTACGCGAACACCAATTTCTTCAAGTAAGCAGCTCCGGCTTCCGCACTTTTCAATGGCGTAGAATTATCGTAACGCTCCTGTTCCAAGATAAAATACTTCATCCCTTGCTCTTTGGCTACTTTCAAAATTGACGGATAATCAATGGATCCAGTTCCTAGATCACAAGAAGCGGAACGCTCATCAGCCGGTGCATCTTTGATTCTATCTTTTACATGGCAAAGGCGGAATCTATTCGGATACTTTTTCAAATATTCTATAGGATCTGCACCACCGGTAACCACCCAATAGATATCCATTTCATGATCTACAATGTCCGGATCGGTATTCTCCATCACGAAGTCATGAGGAATCATTCCAGAAAATGCTTTGAAGGTGTATGCGTGATTATGATAGGCGAACTTGATTCCATTCTTTTTACAAATAGCGCCACACTCATTAAAGCGATCAGTTACTGCTTTCCATTCGTCCATGCTCGTTTGAGGCCCAACATAAGGACAGATCAAATAGTCCAGTCCTATCTCTGCGGCTTGAGCAGCCTTTTCTTCAAAATTCTTTTTGATATCACAATGTGCGGAAACCATACTAAGTCCAATACCGTCCAGGTAACTTTTGAATTCCTTATGGCCCATATCCCACCAAAGCCCTTGTTTGCCTTCAAAGCCTTCGACTTGCTTATAGCCAAAGGAAGCCACGGATTTCAATACACTTTTGGGATCCTTAGGCATATCATCTCGCAACGTATATAGCTGAATACCAAACTCTTTAAGGCTTGGGCTAATTAAATCCTTGGCTGCTGTTGTGGCCGCATTTGCTACCTCCCCAGGGCTAGTATTACATCCTATACTAGGAAGAAGTAATGAGCCAGCAGTCAAAGCACCCGCCAATTGCATAAATTTTCTTCGATCGTTCTTCATTGTTGTTAGTTTCTGATGATTCGTTTAAGTGCTTTAAATGTAAGAAATTTTTCCTTTTGAGCTTTAATCCCGCAAGATTTTACGATCCATCCTCAAATAACGACGATTCAGTTCAGTTCTTTTTATACAGGTGAATTAATGGCTGATATTTGAAGTATCAAACAGCCCTAATGGCTATCACACTAAAAATTATTAATTATGAAAACCTTATCTATTGTTTTTCTAAGCCTTTTTACCCTTGCTAATCTTGGAGCTCAAAATACATGGGAGGGCGCATTAAAAAGCCAAATTGCTAAAGCGGATCAAGCTCGATCCTTGGATGATCTTACTGCACCGCTTGCTACTATGGAACGGATTGCCTTGACGGAAAAAGGAGAATGGTTGACAAATTACTATGCGGCTTACTACCATGGCTACAAGTTTTGGTGGAGTATGGGATCAGAATCCTCTTGTAAAGATTGTTTGTCAAAAATGGATGACTATCTGAAAGTGGCTGAAGCAGCTGATAATAATGTGGAAGTAATGACCCTTCGAGCCTACTATAACCAAGCCATGTTGAATGCAGATCCTAGTCAAACCATGATCTTAGGACCAAAGACAACAGGCATTCTAATGAAAGCAGTAGGAATGGATTCAGAAAACCCTAGAGCAAATTTATTGCTGGGACAAAATATCCTTTTTACACCAGAACAATATGGAGGAGGAGCTGCAAATGCTAAGCCCTATCTCGATAAAGCCAATGCCTTGTTTGCTGCTCAAAAGGCAGATGGATTGAATCCTTCTTGGGGGCAAAGAGATCTTGAGCGATTGAATGGACAAATGAAAAAATAATGAGCTTAATCGTAGCGGCATGTAGACCGCTGCGATTTTATTTTTTTATTTATAAATCCTTTGGATAATATCCCGAGGATTTACTATTTCAAATTATCTTTATGGAACAATCAATGCCAGTGTCAGAAAATCAAGCGTTAAAGGATAAGTCTTTTGTGAAAGGTGCTGCCATTCGTTATTGGCTCCTCGGAGTAGTAGTCACTTTGATAATTGTAGGAGTAATATTGGCTATAACCTGTCCAAGTTGTTTGACAAATCCGCAAGGATCTATCAACCGAATTGCAATTTCCTTTTTTGGCGGTTTGGCCTACTTTGTGGCCTTAAGTCAGTTAAATGGTTTTCTTACGCCTCGAACACCTTGGATAAAACGACCGTGGTTTTCTTTCATCGGCGTACTTTCTGCTAATATTTTAATCGTTATCATCGTCTGTTATTTTAATAATGCTGTTTGGCGAGGTATTTATATAGGTCAAGACATTATTACAGCTTCCAAAAATTTACAGATTGGCGAAATTGCGATTTCTGTAATGATTGGTTTGTTAATCACCTCATTTTTTATCGGAAGTACTTTTCTAAAAGTTTGGAAAAAAAGTCTAATTGAAAAAGAACAATTTAAGCAAGCACAACTTTCCGCACAATATGAGACCTTGAATAGTCAAGTTAATCCACACTTTTTATTCAATAGTCTGAATGTATTAAGTGCTTTGGTCAAAAAGGATCCGGAGAAAGCTGAAACGTTTATCCATCATTTATCTGATGTGTATCGCCATGTGCTAGATATTCGAAAAGAGGAGATGGTGACTTTGGAAAAGGAACTCAATTTATTGAAGGCTTACCAATTTTTACTAAAGGTCAGATTCGAAGGTCGATTGAATATTATTAATCAGTTAAAGCCTAATGATTCGGAATACATTGTTCCATTGTCCTTACAGATGTTATTAGAGAATGCTGTCAAGCATAATTCTGCAACTCAAAAGAATCCGTTAGAAATAAAAATTTACGCCAAGGATAAATTTATTTGGGTGGAAAATAATAAAAGCATGTTGAACGAAAAACCGGCAGGTAAAGGAATGGGGCTTGAAAATATTAGAGAACGATATCAGTTAGCCACTGGAGAAAAAGTAATCATTGAAGATGCCGCGCAAAGTTTTAAAGTTGGCTTACCAATAATTAACGATTAGCTATTATGAGAACAATCAGAGCTATCATTATTGAAGATGAACCATTGGCGGCAGAACGCCTAAAGGATATTCTTGAGGAAATTACATTAGCCAAAATTGAGGTGATCGGTATTATAGAATCTGTCGCTGACGCAGTCGAAGAAATTCCGGTCTTAAACCCCGAGTTACTTTTCGCGGACATCAGATTAGCAGATGGATTGAGCTTTGGAATTTTTTCCCAAATAAAAATCAGCTGCCCAGTAATTTTCACTACCGCCTATGAGGAATACGCGCTCAAAGCGTTCAAGCTAAATTCCATTGACTATTTATTAAAGCCAATTCAAAAAACAGATTTAGAAGTTGCGATTGAAAAATATTTGGAAAAGCAAACGAGTAGCAATCCATACTTGGATCCTGATGTTATCGCTAAGGTCGCTGCCGCTATTCAAAAGCCTACTTATCGCAATCGTTTCGTAGCCCAGATTAATGATAGAATTATTCCCATTGCTACAGATGATATTTTGTATTTCCAATCTTCGGAAAAAATAACCTGGGTGATAACTAACAATGGGAAAAAGTACCCTTTGGATTTTACTTTGGGCGCTTTAGAACCCATTATTGATCCTCAAATTTTCTTCAGAGTGAATCGTGCTTTTATCGTAAATCACAAAGCGGTAAAGCAATTGATTGCTTATAGTAATAGTAGATATAAGATTGACTTAGAAGGGTATGCTGGTGAAGAAGTGGTTATTGTCGCTCGAGATCGGGTAGGGCGATTTAAGGAATGGTTAGGGAATTGATGGATTAATTTTTCCGTAGTCCTTGTATTCTCCTTATTCAAATAACAATTATTCCTACCTTTAGCTAAAACTAGATCTACCATTTACTTTGTAATAAGTTGTAATCTTTCTATCATAATTCCTCCTTTTTGGTCGCTAATTTTCAAGAAATAAACACCGGCTGTCAAACCATCCAAATTGAAGGTGCTACTGTTATTCTTAAAATTGTCTACTGGAAGATTTCTTATTCTTTGACCTAGGTAGTCAAAAATTTCGAAACTCAAATTACTTGATGGCAAGCCTTCTATAGAGAGTTGAAAGATTCCGTAGGAGGGGTTTGGATAAATATGTATTTGGTCAATTCCCTCAATTTGCGTTAAGCTAGAAATGGTGATTTCTATAGAATCTGAAAAAGATATGCTACCGCAACTATTTTCAACTGTTAGAACCACTTCGTAAGTTCCAGAATTTTGATAAACATGTGTGGGATTGAGTTCGTTGCTGGAACTTCCGTCTCCAAAGTCCCAATTTATTGTTGTTCCGTTATTCACATTGCCTGAAAAAATGTATTCGTTATTTATATTCGTAAAAGTGAAATCGGCTATTGGTAAGTTTAATTCATTGATCTCAATGGTCTCAATGACATAACACCCAACGTCAGTAGTAAATCTTACATAAAGCGTACTTTCTTCATTTATCTCTAAATTGGTAAGACTCAATGCCGGAATTCCAATTTGGGCAAATGAGTAGTTGTCGAAAAATAGAACTTCTGTCACAGCGGAATTATTAGCGTCAATAAAACTCATTTCGCTTAGGTCAATAGATTCTCCATTACAAAATTCAAATGGAGCGGTGAAGTTGATTTCCGGAATTAATCGTTCCACTATTTCAACCGGCTTTACAACAGAACAATTGTTGTCAATATTTTCCAGCCGAACATAATAAGTGAATCCCGGTGCTACTAAAGTTTGAGTTAAAGCATTTTGATCGTTTTCAGCATCATTTAAAGTGCTGAAATAAGTTAACTCAGGGGAAGATCCACCATCGTAAATAATAATATCTAAATCTGTTAATTGAATTGAATCATTTTGACAACTAGTGTTTGCTGGCCAAATTGTTAAATCTAATCCTGAAAATTCTATCAAAATTGAACTCAGGTCAAAACAACCTTCAGGGGTTTGTTTTCTAACCCAATAAATACCGGTCTGAGTTACTTTTGCGTCAGTCAAATAATTTTGACCTGTGGTAGCATCTGACTCGTTGTTGTAATAAGAAATAATACCTGCAGTTGAAAACGAATCCACTATAATTAGATCTGTTAAATGATATACAGAATCGCAAACTGTGATTGGCGCAAAAGGCGCTAGTTCCGGTTCTAGATAAACTTGCAAGTCGATGCTTTGGGTATTGGATCCGCAAGCATTTGAAGCTGTGCAAAAAACGGTTACCTCATCATTCAATACGTCAAATTCGACAGTACTTCCAAAATTATTTCCAATGATATTCCCACCATTGTTAACCGCCCAGCTTATTTCGTCTGCTTCGGTAGCTTGAGCCGTGAAATATGCATTGTCTGAAGTGCCGCAAAGCTCATAGCTTCCCGTAATTATTAAATCTGAAGGTAGTTGACTTGCTACGAAAACATTCACAGCTATGAGTGTATCTAAGTCACTGGTAATATGACATACGAAAATTTTATCTTCAGTTGGATTTACTTCTGGGGCTGCAGCATATCTATCATTTATATCGACATCAGTTTGCCAATCGTAGTTGTAATTACCTGAAGGAAGTCCAACTAAATTCAAGGTGGTTGTTTCTCCAGAACAAATATTATAATCCGGCTGCACATCAATGTGTATTGGTGCTCCATATAGGTAGGACAATGTGAAATCGCAAATATCTCCTGCCCAACCATCGACCATGATGTAATAGTTTTCTCCAATTGTTAGATTGTCAGCTATTAAAACACCCGT
>CALGJW010000002.1 GCA_937930025.1 uncultured Saprospiraceae bacterium
CCGACCAATCGGGTGGAATCAATTCATTTGGAATGACTTTTTCAACTCACTTAACTCATTATTGAAGAATCAATCACGTCCGGATCCACCAACTCAACTCATTATTGAATAATCAATCGCATCCCGAATCCCACCAACCTAACTCATGATTGAATAATCAATTACGTCCGGATCCACCAACCCAACTCATTATTGAATAATCAATCGCGTCCGGATCCACCAACCTAACTCATGATTGAATAATCAATCGCGTCCAGAATCCACCGACCTAACTCATGATTGAATAATCAATCACGTCCAGAACTCAACTCATTATTGAATAATCAATTACGTCCAGGATCCACCGACCTAACTCATTATTGAAGAATCAATCGCGTCCCGAATCCACTGACCTAACTCATGATTGAATAATCAATCACGTCCAGATCCACCAACTCAACTCATGATTGAATAATCAATCGCGTCCGGATCCACCAACCTAACTCATTATTGAATAATCAATCGCGTCCCGAATCCCACCAACCTAACTCATGATTGAATAATCAATTACGTCCGATCAACCATTGGAACTCATGATTGAATAATCAATTACGTCCGGATCCACCAACCCAACTCATTATTGAATAATCAATCGCGTCTTTATACACCAATCGGTTTAAAGATTTGAACGACATTTCTAAACTAGAAGAGGAATAGACATGGAACGCCTAGATAAAAGTTATTTCAAAAAACAATCTCTAGCAGAAGCCGACAACAATCGGAGTTATTGGATGAGTAAATCACCCTATGAAAGACTCGTCGCAGCTTATCGATTATCGTTGCGGGCATATGGGTACGATCCAAATCATCCACCCGCCATGGACAAAACATATTTTGAGAAGCGAAAAAGGCCGAAATAGTTGATGAATCAAGATATTTAAGCTGCTTTTTAATATCCATTCCATATTTCCTGATCCATAAATCAAAAAAGTCCCTCCGCTACGCGAAGAGACCTTTGATTTCCTGGTGACCCCGGGAGGGTTCGAACCTCCAACCCTCAGAATCGAAATCTGATATTCTATCCAGTTGAACTACGGGGCCAGTGTTTGGCCCGCGTAAATCAAGAATCCTAATTAACCGAAGTAAACTAAGACCTCAATGTTATCGGCGGGGCCAATGACTCGCAAAGATAATTGACTTTATGAGAAGTAAGACAATTCTCATTTGAGAATTTAAATTGTTTACTGAAACTTCGAAGCACAAACACCTATTTTTCCTACCTTCATATCATGGGTCGTCAACAAGATTTTGCGAATAAGCTGCTGGATAAGGCCAAATTAGCCTACCCAGATTTAGACTTATTTTCCCCCATTCGTATTATTAAGCGAAAGGAATTCCTTGTCAATGCAGGGCAAATTGATCCACATATTTATTTGGTGGAGTCCGGAAGTTTACGCGTGTATCATACCACCGCAGACGAGGAAATCACTGTGCGCTTTGGTTATACTGGTTCTTTGTTGGCAGTTCTCCCTACCCTATTTACAGGAGAACCTACTCCTTATTATATTCAAGCCATTAAAGAGAGTCGCATAAGGCCCATTCATAAAGCAAAATTTCATGATTTATTAGAGAGAGATAATTCCATTCAAGAAATGTGGATGACCTCCTTACAATTTTTAGTGCTGGATCAATTGGATCGCGAAATAGACCTTCTAACAAATTCCCCAAAAGAACGGTTCGAGCGGGTATGGAAAAGAAGTCCACGCTTATTTCAGGAGATTCCCAATAAATACATTGCCAGCTACCTGCGCATGACTCCTGAAACTTTGAGTAGGCTAAAAAAATCCTTTTTCCCAGCAAAATCTTGATTTCAATCAATCTTTTCTTTCTGTGAAATACTCATCTTTGTATTAAACCATTCGCATGAAATCTAGTACGACAGATTTATTAAATACACTTCGGACTGATGTGCAGTCGGATATTGATTATGTAAAAAACATTGCCGTCCTTCCTTTGGATAAATTAAATTTCAAAAAGGAGGAATCGACTTGGAGTGTCCTGGAGAACCTGGAGCATTTGAATCTCTACGGAGATTTTTATATCCCTGAAATGGAAAAAGCTATTCAGGATGCTCAGCACACTAATCCACAAGATCAATTTAGCAGCTCTTGGTTAGGGGAATATTTTGCGAATGCTATGCTTCCGCAAGCCAATGGGAAGATCAAGAAAATGAAGACATTTAAAAGCAAAGATCCTAAGAGCAGCAATTTGACCATGAATGTTGTAGATCGATTTCTGGGACAGCAAAATAAGTTATTGAGATTAATCGATGATGCCCGAAAAATAAATATGCGCAAAGCAAAATGTGGGACAACTATCGCGACTTGGATTAAGGTAAACCTGGGAGATATTTTACGCGTGGTGGTTTATCATGATCGCAGACATGTAAAGCAGATTGAAACTACGCTAAAGAATAGTTAATCGCAAGGTGTTCCTATCGGTACGCTGCTCTCAGCCAGATCAATGCAAAAAGAACAATGCAGTTAGGTTCTGATCATAGGTACCTCACCGAAAAAATATAACCACCGCACCAACCGCCGTCAAAATCAAAATCAATTTTCGATAAAATTGATCTTTAATTTTACCCACGATTTTCACACCTAGAAAAAAGCCTAGTATCAACCCTGGAGCCAGGGCAATATTCACAGACAAAGTATCCCAGGTAATGGTCTTCCAAAAGAATATATGAAAAGGTAATTTGAAAAGATTGACGATAAAAAATAACCAAGCTGCTGTTCCGATAAATTCATTTTTTGGAAGCCGCATGGCTAGAAAATAAATATTGGAAAAAGCGCCCGCGAGATTCCCGATCATTGTAGTGAAACCTGCGGCTAAACCCGTAGAACCTGCGAATAAAATATTATTCGGAATTTTTCGCGTCGGATTTCTATCCCACCAAAGCATCATCGCCACAGTAAGAAATATGATTACTGCCATCCCTTGTCTGAAAATTTCTTCTGGTAAATCCTTACCAAAGAAAACTCCGATCAAAACACCAATGCACATCCATGGCAATAGCTTCCAAAGATACTTCCAGTTCGCATGTCGATTATAATAAATCACAGCAAATATATCGGCTAAGCATAGCAATGGCATCAATAAACCAGTAGATGCTTTGCCTCCAAAAACAATGGCCATGATTGCTACGATCAGGACTGAAATTCCTTTTAATCCAGCCTTCGAAATCCCAAGGATGACTGCAGCCAGAAAGGCCAATCCCCATTGCCAGGTCGCCATGTTTTCAAAAAATATATTTTCAAACATAGTACGAAGATAGTTTTCTAAGCTTATTCAGTTAAGAACCGAATCAATAATTCCTTGAGAATATTGGTATTAAAAAACGCTATATCAATACTAAAGTGCTAACAAACTAGTTGAAATAGTGGGAGACTAAACCAACAAATATGAAAACCTGCTTTTTCGCGATAGCATTTCTTTTTTTCTGCCATTCGATAAATGGTCAAATTGAGGTATATCCACAAGTTGGAATCTCATATGACAATCTTATCTTTCCAGAAGGAAGATTATTAGATATGTGGTTAGTTGATCGCTTCAAAAGGCAAAATGTGCTACTTGGTTTAACTATAAAAAGTCCATTTGACAATGGCTTAAGTCTATCATTGAATAGCAATACAAATGCCTTTAAACAGAACAGAAGGTTAGCTTGCGTCTTTTGCACCGTTGCTGGCACTTTGTATTCTTTTCATTTTAGAAGATATAATATTTCATTAGAATTGGGCTATAAATTTCAGAATTTGAGTCTTTCTATTGGTCCTCGCAGTTCCTTTCTCACAAATTACAAAACCGATTTTTCTAATTTCAGTAACAACAATTTGGAGAAGCGAAAATTAGGTTCAAGAACAATCGGCTACTTAGTGGGAGTCTCCTATGAAGAAAACAACTGGCTTGTTGCCTTTAAGTATAGTCATTCCCAATTCACAAAAAATAATTTCTATTTCGAGATCGAAAGAGACTCCTACTTAGAATTATCTTGCCAATATAAATTTCAATTGTTTGGAAAAAACAAAGGAACTGAAATAACTAACCACCAGCATTCAAGACTTTAATCTGTGCTGATCTTTTACGCAAAGAAGAACCTCTAATCACCAAAGAACTTGGTAATATAATTGGACTGAAAAACTCCACTGGTTCATCAGACTCGATATAATTCAGAATACATTGACAAGCCTGCTCCCCCATCTCTGCCCCTGGCTGATTCACTGAACTCAATCCAGGTTCCATAAATTCAGATAATTGCCAATTGCTATATCCGATCACAGCGACATCCTCCGGAATTTTTAAGCCTTTCTTTTTGATGGCCATCATGGCTCCCAAAGCAATGATATCATTGTTGGCAAATACACCATCGGGAATCACTTCTTGGTTAAGCAATTCATTCATTTTTGCAAAACCCACTTCTGTGGTTCCTTCCTTGCAATATTTTATTAATTCCGTCTTAGGTTGTCTTCCTGCATTTTGTAACGCGAGTCGATACCCTGACAATCTATTTCGACTGATTAATAAGTTTTCAGGACCCGCTAGATGCGCAATATTTTTACAGCCCTGTTCGATCAGATGCGCTGTAGCTTGTTTAGCGCCCATCAAATCATCCACGATTATTTTTGGATGTTTGCTATTTGGCGGTACTCGATCAAAATAGACTACTGGGACGCCTTTGTTCTCTGGCAATTTTTCCACATGGTCGAATTCCTCCGTTTCTCTTGAACAACAAATTATCAATCCATCCACTCTTTGTCTAACTAATGTGCTTACCGCTTTTATTTCGCGTTCTAAAGATTCACCTGATTGACAAATAAGCAAAGAATAGCCATTCTTGTTAGCTACTTCTTCAATACCAGAAATCACGTTTGAAAAAAAATAGTGAACTATTTCAGGGATAATCAAGCCCAAAGTCCTGGTTTCTTGGTTTTTAAGGGATAATGCAATTTTGTTAGGGACATAATTCCATTTTTTGGCTACGGCCATGACTTTATCCCTTGTTTCAGGGCTAATCTTCGAGTGACCACTTAGCGCACGAGATACAGTAGAAGGAGCTATTCCTAGCTCTTTAGCTATATCAATAATGGTAATACTGCGCCTTTTGGACATTTAATTGGATTAAAATTGAGTCTATGGAGTTAATTTTCCCTTTATAATCTGCCCTTTTCAACAAAAAAAAGGAAATAAAGAGCATTTCATCGTTAAAGATAAGCAATGCAAACGTTTGCATAAAAGATTTCCAGAAAGTTCCAACTGTTTGGAAAAACTTTACATTAAATTCGCATAGAAATAGGATAAACGAGCATTAGAAAGTGTCCATATTATTTACATCAAAGGCATCGCCCAGAAGGCTAATTTCGTTAATTCTATGTTCGAACTATGCGCCATAAATTTATTGTGGCATTGGACAAATCACAACATTCACAATATTATTTAGATCAACCAAATTAATTATGAAAAGTATTTTGAAATTTTCAACACTAGCAATGGTAGCCATTTCGGTTTTATTCACTGCTTGTAATCCAGATGATGATATCATCATCGATCCAGGAACAGAAGGTATTCAAGTCGGAAACGGTTTTTATATGGCATCTACTGCAGCAGATCCCACAGCTTCTGATGTACTTGTTGCTGAAACTGTAGAAGATGATGGTTTCTCTTCTCAAGATAGAACAGGATTTTTAGCTAACTACATTTATGTGGCAGCAGGTTCTTACAACATTGTAGAAATTACAGACAAAGAAATTACTAAGTCTTTGGGTGGTACAGCTGAAACTGTAACTGACATGGGTTCAGGTTGCGACCATAACGATTATACTTTAGTGTCACTTGCAGAGGATGGCGCCGCTGTTTCTGTTGGAGCAGGATTTTACAAAGTAACTTATGATCAAACGACTGCCGAATTAATTCTTATAAAGATTGAAAATGCGGGTGTTATTGGATCAGCAACTCCAGGAGGATGGGGAGCTGATACTAAACTAGAAGGTTCAGCCACTGCTGATGGTGGATCTTGGTCTGCTACAGATGTTACCCTTCGTGGTGCAGGAGAATACAAGGTAAGATTCAACTGTCGTTGGAACTTGGATAGAAGAATTGATCCGGATGCTGGATTTGCAGCTGATAACGCTTACCAACTTTTCACTAATTTAGGAGGATCTGCTTCAGATTTATTACCAGGTAATGATGGACCAAATATTCCATTTGCTGATGGAGATGATGCAATCTTTACAGTGACATTAAATTGGACTCCTGCTGATGGATTTACTTTGGATTTAGAAAAGACTGATGACGCACCAGTTATCACTTTTACTCCGGATGATCACCAATGGGCAATCATTGGAGATGCAACTGCTGGAGGTTGGGATACTGACACAGATTTCAACTACGAAGGATTTGATTCTGGTACAAACACATATACATGGAAAGGTGCTTCTATTGATCTAATTGAAGGTGGATTCAAATTCAGAACAAATGATTCTTGGGATGAAAACATTGGATGGGGTCAAGTAGTTTTAACAGGTGACACTGCTGATTTCTCTGATGACGGAGGAAATATCAAGGTTGCAGCAGGTGGTGTAGGTAACTACATTGTAGTAATGACAACAAACGATGATGGAACGACTTATACTGCAGATTTTGCAAAGCAGTAATTTTCATCTTTGAAAAAAATATCAAGAGGCCGGAAATTTCCGGCCTCTTGTCATTTTGAGTTCAGGCCACAGCCAAATTAACTCTGATTTTTTCCCAATCCTTACCAAATCATAACCTTCAGTGAAAATATTTCTATCTCTATTCAGTTTTTTCTTTTTGCTGTCATCCTTGAATGCGCAAAGTTTAGACATTTCTCCTGAAATAGATCCTGTTTTCTTTGGTGCGAATGATGAAATTACTATTAGCTATGAAGTAACTGGAACTTATATGGCTGATTGGAGCGCCGCTTGGCTCTGGACTTGGTTACCAGAAGATAGTAATGCAGACGCTCCCACAAATATTAACCCTGCGAATACAAACAGCGCCACTACTGACTTAGCCAAATTCACCAAAGTGGTCGACGCTGGAAAAACCTTTTTTCAATTAGCTATTACACCGAATCAATTTTTCACTGGAGTAAGTTCCAATATCACCTCTATTGGGATGTTGATAAAGGGAAATGATTGGGGAGATGGACAGTCCGTAGACTACGTGGTGGAAGTAGGTGACGGACTGCGACTATTAGTAAACAATCCTACTGGCAATTTTGGTTTTTATGAACCTGGAGAAAACATTAACATTAGTGTACAAAGTTCTATAGTTGCTGACCTAGAAATATTAATTGACAATGTCTCAGTCGCAACAGCTACCCAAAACCAAGAAATTACCTTTGATCATAGCGTCATAGTTGATGATCAAATTCACACGATAAATATTACAGGAACTACTATCGATGAAAACGTTTCTGTTGAATATAAATATTTGGTTCCGCCAACAGTGGTCAACGAACCAATCCCATCCGGTACTCAAGCCGGAATAAATTACAACACAAGCCAAGGAGAAGTCACCTTGGTTTTAGAAGCCCCAAATAAAAAAAGTGTTTTTCTTATTGGAGATTTCAACGACTGGGAAATTGACAATGACTACTATTTAAAAAAAGATGGAGACTTTTTCTGGATCACATTATCGGATTTAAATCCTTCGGAAAGTTATCGATTCCAATACTTAGTGGACGGTGATCTTAGAATAGCAGATCCATATGCAGAGCGCATAAGCTCTCCTTTTGATGATGGACAGATCATAAATGAAAATAGATATCCTGACCTTGCGCCCTACCCTTTCGACAAAACCAGCGAAGGCGTTAGTTTTTTGCAAATCAATCCAACTGATGAATACCAATGGACTACTCAAAATTTTGCTCGCCCAGCAAAGGAAGATTTAATTATCTACGAATTATTGGTTAGAGATTTTACGGAGCAAAGAACCTTTGAAGCAGTTATTGAAAAATTGGATTACCTAAAGAGCTTAGGAATTAATGGCATTGAACTCATGCCAGTCATGGAGTTTGAAGGAAATATTAGCTGGGGATATAATCCTGCTTTTATGTTTTCAGTGGATAAATTTTATGGCACTGAAAACAAATTAAAGGAGCTGATCGATAAGGCCCATGAAAAAGGAATAGCGGTCATTCTTGACATTGTATTGAATCATGCCTTTGGTCGTTGTCCATTGGTTCGACTTGACAATGATGATTTATACGGCCCTCCAACTGTAGATAATGTTTGGCTAAATAGAACGGCGAAGCATGACTTCAATGTAGGGTATGATTTCAACCATGAAAGTGAGTACACCAAAAGATATGTAGACCGTGTCAATGAATTTTGGATCAATGAATACAAAATTGATGGATTCCGTTTTGACCTATCTAAAGGTTTCACGCAAAAACAAACCATTGGTAATGTCGGCGCATGGGGAGCTTATGATGCCTCCAGAATCACGCTACTCAAGCGAATGGCTGATCATATTTGGTCCGTGGATCCAGAAAATTATATTATTCTAGAGCACTTCGCAGCTAACTCAGAAGAAGAAGAATTAGCAGACTACGGTATGATGCTATGGGGGAATATGACGGGCAGCTACAGAGCTATCACCAAAGGGAATCCAGCAAGCATTTCAAGCGTCTATCATGAAACTAGAGATTGGGAAAATCCACATCTGATTGGTTATATGGAAAGTCACGATGAGGAGCGCGTTATTTATGAAGTAACAAAAAGTATAGACTTACCAGAAGCCTTAGATAGAGCGAAAGCCTCAGCCATATTTTTTCTTTTAGTTCCAGGCCCTAAAATGATTTGGCAATTTGAAGAGTTGGGATACGACGAAGAATTGAATAATGATCGACTTGGAATCAAACCTACCCGATGGGAATATTTAGATATTCCAGCACGTAAAAAACTCCATGATGTTTTTACCTCAATGATTAATCTAAGAACACAGACAAATTATATTCAATCGGAGTATTTTTCCTGGGAACCCACTAATCGATTGAAATGGATTAATATCAACCATCCTGATGTTCAGATTGCCGCCTTTGGAAATTTCTCAAAGCTTGAAAGGTCTGAAAATGTAAAATGGCCAGCCAATGGCACTTGGATTAATTATTTTTCTGGAGAAACGATTGAAGTGGAGGATGCTGAAAATTATGAAATGATCATGGCTCCGGGAGAGGTTCAAGTATTCACAAGCCAACCCATAGATAATTACATAGAAGAAAATCCGCTAAACATAGTTTCAAATCCTGCACCGCCAGCTCCAATTGTAATTACGGTCAATCCAAATCCCTCTGATGACATGATCACTATTTCTTTTCCCGCAGGGATCCATGAACTGGTTGTAACGAATGCTGTCGGGCAAATAATGCATCGTCAGGGAATCCCATTTACAGATGAATCTATCACATTAAGCATTAAAGATTTTGCTGCAGGAGTATACACCTTCACCCTACGAAACAGAAAGCAAATAACATCAACCAAATTTTTTAAACATAGGTAAACCAGTTTTATGATGAAACCTTACGCTACCAAAAATAGTATCTATGAAAAAGCAACCCATTGGTTATTTTTTCATAAGGCTGTTCAAAAACAATTACTTACATTTTTATTCCTTTTTGGAGCTGTCTATTTGATCGGACAAAATATCACAGTAAGTGGCGTTGTTACTGATCCTAATGAGGGTGACTTTCCATTACCCGGAGTAACAGTTGTAATTAAAGGAACAACAACCGGGACGATTACGGACTTCGAAGGGAAATATTCCCTAACCGCCAACACTGGCGACACCCTAAGCTTTTCATTTGTTGGTTATGAGACTACTGACATAGTACTAAGTAATCAATCCGTTCTGAATGTAGCATTGGGAACTGCTTCCACCCTGCTTAACGAAGTCGTGGTTGTCGGATATGGTGCAGTTAAAAAAGAAGACCTCACCGGTGTGGTATCCAAAGTCGGAGAAGAAGAATTCAATAGAGGGATCATTACCTCTCCCGAAGGTTTATTGAATGGTAAAGTGGCTGGTCTTCAGGTTAGCCAAAGTGGTGATCCAGGAGGAGGAAGTCGCATAAAACTTCGTGGGGGAACTTCCTTGTTTACAGACGGTGGCTCTCCACTAATAGTAGTTGATGGAATTCCATTGGATGATCCAGACATTGCCGGAAATAGAAATCCGTTGAACTTTATCAATCCTTCTGACATCGCGGACATGACAATCCTGAAAGATGCATCTGCCTCGGCGATTTATGGATCCAGAGGTGCAAATGGTGTCATCATCGTTACAACCAAATCTGGTAGCGCTGGAAAACTAAAAGTAAACTACAACGGTAATTTTTCCATATCGGATTTAACCAGCTCTCCAACTGTGCTTAGCCCTAGTAATTACCGAGCGGCAATTAATTCCAAAGCACCACAAGAATTGGGAAGCTTAGGAGATGCAAATACAGTTTGGCTAGATGAGATTACACAAACTGCATACAGTCATCAGAACAATCTTTCTTTTTCTGGAGGAAATAAAAAGATCAACTTTTTTGCCTCGCTTAATCATAGAAACACAAATGGAATTATTAAAAATTCTAGCAATCAAAGTTCCAATATTTCTTTGAATGTAAATACGAGTTTGTTGAATGATAGATTGAAAATTGGAGTGAAGTCAAAAACTGGTTTGATACAAGATAATTTATCTCCGAATACGATTGGGTCTGCATTAGCTTTTGATCCAACGCAGCCGGTGTTTGATGCAGACAGTCCTTACGGTGGTTATTTCCAATGGACAGATCCTTTAGCGACCAACAATCCTTTATCAACGATTGACTTAACTGAGGAGCTTGGGAAAAGCACGAGAACTTTGAACGCTATTGACATAGAATACAAGTTGCCATTCATTGAAGGACTTTCATTAAAGACCAATTTGAGTTATGATTATATCGTAGGTGGAAAAACAATTGTAAGAGATCCACTTTTGAAGGATGGTCAAAATTTCGAACGAGGTGGCTATGCTTTTGATGAAGAATTGACCAACTATACCTTACTGTGCGAAGCTTTTGGAACTTACGATAAAACTTTTGGGAAATCGAAAATGAAGTTAACTGCTGGTTATTCCTGGCAAGATTTCGATCGTGAAAATTATTTTACTGGAGGAAACATGATTGAAGCATCCAGCTCAGCTGAATCTGGCTTCATCCCAACTGTAGATATCCAAACGGATTCCTTCCTGGTTCATAGTCGCTTGATTTCCTTTTTCGGAAGATTAAATTATGGCTTTGATGAGCGATACCTCGTTACGCTCTCATTGAGAAGAGATGGCTCTTCAAGATTTGGTACTGCTAACAAATGGGGATTATTCCCTTCTGCGGCAGTTGCCTGGAGAATTTTGCAAGAAGACTTTGCAGATGGATTATCCAATACTTTTTCAGACTTAAAACTTAGAGTGAGTTATGGAGTCACCGGAAACCAAGATATTGACGACTATCTCTTTGCCACCTTTTATAGTTTAGGGCTAGATGATGCACGGTATCAATTTGGAGATGAATTTGTAAATATACTTCGAGGAACAGGTGTGGATCCAGATATAAAATGGGAAGGTACTTCTTCCCTTAACGTTGGATTGGATTTTGGAATATTGAATAATAGAGTTTCAGGTTCTATAGATGCCTACCAAAAAAATACAAACGATTTATTGTTCACAGTGGCCACTGCGGCATTCACCAATTTGTCTGATAGAGTTTTAACGAATATTGCAGAATTAGATAACAGAGGAGTTGAGTTGTCTTTGAACACTTTTCTGATAGACAAACAAGATCTGGATGTGAAATTAAACTTCAACGCTGCATTGAATAGAAGTGAAATCACAAAGCTTGACAATTCCAATTTGCCAGAATTTTTAGGATACGAAACTGGAGACATTAGCGGAGACGTTGGACAAACAATTCAAATTCTTAGAGTTGGATCACCTGTTGGAGCTTTCAGAACATATCAGCATAAGATGGATGCCAATGGAAATCCAATTTCTGATAATGTGGATGTGGACGGAGATGGACTTGCTACTCCCCTAGATATCTACGAAGACATTAACAACGATGGAATCATCAATGAGAATGATTTAGTTATTTCTAAAAAAGCAGCACCAGATGTTTTGCTTGGATTAACGGCTAATGTCTATTGGAAAAATTTTGATTTAGGCCTGACGCTAAGATCCAATCTTGGGAATTATGTCTACAATAATGTTGCTTCTTCCACCGGATTTTATGACCGCTTAACCGATAGAGTAACGAACAACATTGACGAATCAGCTTTCGGAAATGATTTCAAAGAGCGACAACTCAAGTCAGATATATACATTGAAAATGCGTCCTTCTTAAAGTTGGACAACGTTACGCTTGGGTATACTTGGGAGAAATTCAAATTTGCCAAAAGCCTTCGCGCCTTTGTAACAGTTCAAAATATATTGACCATTTCTGGATATAGCGGAATTGATCCTGAAGCACCACAGTTCAACGGTGGAATTGACAATAACATCTATCCACTCTCTACTAATTATCAGGTAGGATTAAATGTTTCATTCTAAAAATAAACAAGATGAAAAAATTATCATTTTTATTTATCATACTATTTTTTGCATCCTGTACAGATTTGGAAATTCTTCCAGAGGATGCCGCCACGGAATTTGAAGTATTCAAAGATCCCTTGGCTTACCGACAATATTTAGCAAAGATTTACGGAGCCTATTCTTTAACCGGACAAGACGGCCCTAACAATGCACCAGATATTACTATTGTCAATGACGAAGGTTTTACCAGCTATATTCGTGTGTATTGGAAAGCCCAAGAACTAACTACAGATGAAGCAGTGATTGCTTGGTCTGATGCTGGAATTAGAGATTTGCACGAGCATAGCTGGACTTCTGAGAATCAATTTATTCGCGTGTTATATTATCGCATTGCCTTTATCACTTCTTTGGCCAATGATTTCCTAAAGCAAAGTACAGATGAACGATTAGATCTTAATGGGATTTCAGATACAGACAGAGCTGAAATAGCAACTTATCGAGCGGAGGCCAGATATTTGCGCGCCCTCGCCTACTGGCATGCACTAGACTTTTTTAGAAACGTGGCTGTGGTTACTGAGATCACTTCTTCTTTTCCGGAGCAAAGTACTCCTACTGAATTGTTCTCTTTCATCGAAACAGAACTAAATGAAATAGAAGGTCTACTGCCAGCTCCAAGAGCGAATGAATATGGCCGTGTGGATCAAGCGGCAGTTTGGATGTTGCAAGCCAAATTATACTTGAATGCAGAATCTCAAATTGGCGATCAGAAATACACCGAATGTGTTACGGCTTGTAAGAAAGTAATTAGCGCCGGTTATTCTTTGAATGCCGATTACAATACTTTATTCATGGCCGACAATCATACTTCCAATGAAATTATTTTTGCTTTAAATTCAGATGGCAAGAATACACAAAACTGGGGTTCCACTACTTTCTTAGTGCATGGAGCGATTGGTGGAAATATGGGTGAGGACGGAAATGACCTAAGTGAATACGGCGTCAGTGGTGGCTGGGGCGGAATGCGGACTACCTCTGCTATGCTTGACAAATTTCCTGACCTGACTGGTGACATAGACAACCGCGCAATTTTTTACACTGATGGACAGAATATTGAAATCAATGATATCGCGGAATTCACAGATGGTGTTGCGGTGCCGAAATATATTAACAAAACTTCTACCGGAGTTGCTGGTTCTGATGTAACCCATGTAGATACCGATTATCCACTATTCCGTTTACCAGATGCATTCTTGATGTATGCTGAGGCCATTCGACGTGGAGGATCTGGTGGAGATATCAATGAGGCCGTTACTTTGATCAATACTTTGAGAGAAAGAGCTTATGGTGATACTTCTGGAAATGTAACGGAATCAGATGTTGATTTAGATTTCATTCTAGACGAACGAGTAAGAGAATTGTATTGGGAAGGAACACGAAGAATAGATCTAATTCGCTATAATCAATATTCAGAAAATGGCGTATGGCCATGGAAAGGTGGTGTGAAGGAGGGAACTCCGACTGGAAAATTCAGAGATTATTTTCCTATTCCTGCTTCTGATCTTTTGGCGAATCCAAACTTGATTCAGAATGACGGCTATTAGGAATTAAAAAATATACTTTTCAAATTTAAGGGCTTCGCGATTTTTATTGCGGGGTCCTTTTTTTTGTTGGGTCACGGGTTCTGGATTCCGGGTCCGTGGACGAAATTGATTTAATAGCAATCCCAGGGGGAAGGTGATAGCTGTAAATATGATAAAATTTCCCGAAGCTTTTTCAGCACCGAATCTGTCTCTGCCGTATGGCGCGAGGTTACACAAACCTTCCTGCCCTTTCCTTAGAACAAAAGTATCTGTGTAATCATAAATTCAGTTATTTCAAAAAAATATTTAAGGCTTTAATTCCAGAACTCTGGGCAAGGTTCCAAGACAATTGGATCCTAACATTGCAGCATGCAAGGCTGTAATTCACTCACTTTTTGAAAGAATGCAATAGGCATTCTCGTCCAAAGAGGAAGTAATAATTAATATATAGAATGTTTTTTGTAACAAATGAACACAATTCTTGCGTTGAGGGAATCGCAGACCTTCAGCCTAATAGGCAATAATATTTTAAGCATAAGCTTTTCAAATTTAAGGGCTTTACGAATGTTTGCGGGGCCCTTTTTTTGTTTGTTCGGCATGGGAGGGTGAACACAAATTTTCGCAAATTCCACAAATTATTTACGGACAAAGTACTCGGTGGTAGCCCCATCGGGGCGACATTGTTTGTAGATAAACCATTGTCCAATCAGTACGAGCTCCAGCGGAGCAGTAATGTTTACAATAGCTTTAGTATTGAAAATAAATTGAGCTCCAAAGAAGCGGTAATATGTTCAACATTAGCCATTGAATTAAAGCCCCAGAGGGGTGAAATATTTATAGCCATAGCATCAAAATCTAACAAAGCCCCAGAGGGGTGAAATATGCTCACCGCAATACGAATATTGCCAGTCATCTACCAAATTTTAAGTACCTTGAGTAGGAATAATATCTGCAAAATGAATCCGAATTATATGAGATCAAGCCTACTTGCTGCAATACTCCTTTTGATAGTCTCCACTACTTTTTCCCAAAATAAAATAGAAAGAGTCGAACCTCCAAATTGGTGGGCAGGAATGGAACATGAGAAATTGCAATTAATGATTTATGGTAAAAATATTGCAGCTTTAAAGCCGAGTATTTCGTATCCCGGGGTGACGCTGCAGAAAGTGATTCAAACCACGAATCCCAATTATCTATTTCTAGATTTAAGGATTACTCAAAACGCGAATCCGGGAACTTTGCATATAAAATTTAGTAAGGAAAACAAGGTGGTCCTAACGCAGAATTATCCACTACTAAAAAGACAGGCTGGATCTGCCGAACGAAAAGGGTTTGATAACTCGGATGTTTTATATCTTATTACGCCGGATCGATTTGCCAATGGCGATGCCTCTAATGATGAGGTAGCCGGTATGCGAGAAAAATTGAATCGTTCTAATCCGGGTGGACGACATGGGGGAGATATTAAAGGGATTAGTGATCGATTGGAATATATAAAAGACATGGGATACACGGCCATTTGGCTGAATCCACTTTTGGAAAATGACATGGAAGAATATTCTTACCATGGCTATTCCACCACGGATTATTACAAGGTGGATCCCCGCTTTGGGAGCAATGAATCTTACTTAGCATTAAGTAAAAAGGCGAAGTCCATGGGCATTGGAATGATTATGGATATGATCGTCAACCATTGTGGTTCTTTTCATTGGTGGATGGAAGATTTACCAGCGGAAGATTGGATCAATCAATGGCCGGAATATCAGCAGACTAATCACAAAAAGTCTTTGACTCAAGATCCTTATGCGTCCGATATAGATAAAAAAGTATTTATCGATGGTTGGTTTGTTCCGACTATGCCCGATCTAAATCAGAACAATAGATTGATGGCAAATTATCTTACACAGAATAGCATCTGGTGGATTGAGTATGCAGACTTGACGGGCATTCGAATGGATACCTATCCTTACCCTGTTGCGGAATACATGACTGAATGGACGGCCAGAGTAATGAAGGAGTATCCCAACTTTAATGTGGTAGGAGAGGAATGGAATAATTCTCCGGCCATTGTTTCTTTTTGGCAGCGTGGAAAAGAAAATGCGAATGGCTACACCTCGGACTTAACGAGTGTAATGGATTTCCCTTTGCAAGTGGCAGTTGAAAGCGCATTGACCGCGGAAGAAACTTGGGGAAGCGGTTGGATCAAAATTTTTGAAACACTGGGGCAAGATTTCTTGTATGCTTCTCCAAGTGAATTGGTGATCTTCCCAGATAACCATGACATGAATCGCTTGTTTACACAAGTCAACGAGGATATTAATTTGTTCAAGCTGGCCATGTTATTTTATGCTACAAACAGAGGTGTTCCACAGATCTATTATGGCACAGAAATTTTGATGGAGAATTCGGACAAACCGGGAGACCATGGAACAATACGAACGGATTTTCCAGGAGGTTGGAAAGGGGATGCGGTGAATGGGTTTACGGGGGAAGGATTGAGCGCCGAGCAGAAAGAGGCTCAGGCTTTTACCAAAAAATTATTGAACTGGCGTCAAAAAGCGACTGCGGTTCATAATGGTTCCTTGAAACATTTCGCTCCGGAAAATGGCGTCTATGCTTATTTCAGAACGGATGATAACCAAAAGATCATGGTGATATTAAATAAAAATACAGCGGCCACTACCTTATCAATGGATCGATTTGCTGAAGCGTTGAATGGGGAGACTCAGGGTAAAGATGCAATCACAGGGGCAATGATTTCGCTGAAGGGTTCCATTGAATTACAGCCAATGGCTGGAATGATTTTGGAGCTTAAGTAGTTGATTCTTTATTCATAAAAAACCAAAAGAATAGTGTACCCAATCCGTAGCTAACAAAGTCCAAAGGATCAGAATAGAATCCTTCAAAATATTTGGGAAAAATAAACTCGAAGACTAGACTTAAGAAAATGGTTATCACCAGCACTTCAAATAATGGTAATTTGAAATTAATATTCCGTTCAAAAATAAGTCTGCGCTCCGTTAAATGAATTCCTAAAATAATGGGGATTGATAAGAAAGGATCGAGAAAGCTGTCAAAGAAGGCAATATGAAAATCAAATATTTTCTCTGTAATCTGATGAATCAAGAATAAGGAAAAGACCACCCACCATAGTTTTGGAATTGCCTTCATCATAGGTTAGGATACAACCATAATGGAAACAATAATCCCAAGAATGATGAATGGAGAGAGTGCAAGCGCAATCAGTATTCCGATGCCTCTAGCTATAATCTTGAAGAAACCTAACCATATGGGGTCGTCATCATTCAGCCGAACGAAATGCATGAATCTATCGTAGACCCACATCAGGCCGTCGAAGATGATGTCCACCATGGTTCTTTTGGCTGGAGTCTCTTTTTTATCTTTGCTTTCTTCGTCGCTTTCGTTCATCACATTCGTTGATAGTTTGGACAAAGATATGAAGTAAGGGAATAAAATGAAATAGCTTTATTTAAACCGACCCAATCAACCCACTAATCTTATCCAACCGCCGCTTTAACAATTTTTTCTCCACCTCATTTTCCGTAGCACTTAGCGCCTTCAACAATTCATCCTGCGCGGCACTATATTCCTTTTGCAACTCATAATTCTTCGCCTTGATCGC
>CALGJW010000003.1 GCA_937930025.1 uncultured Saprospiraceae bacterium
GCGCAATATACAACTTCTTTTCTCGGAAAGGGTCGGACAA
Source organism: uncultured Saprospiraceae bacterium (assembly GCA_937930025.1). Classification (GTDB taxonomy): domain Bacteria; phylum Bacteroidota; class Bacteroidia; order Chitinophagales; family Saprospiraceae; genus JABDJM01. Next base: position 41 of record CALGJW010000003.1, read on the forward strand.
TGAATTATGATTCCCCTCCAAACACCTATAAACATTGAGTTATTTGAAAGAAATCATTGTTTTTTGAAGATATATAATAATTCTGTCCCCTTTAGATTAGCGGTTTCGTCATGTGAGTATAAACTAATTATTCACTTTAAAAATTGAAATCATGACAAGCTTAATTCAAAGTACAACTGCAGTAACTCTAATTGAAAAGAATACTATTACCCCTGACGTTTTTGATGCATCTATAGCTAACGAGCTAGTAAGTAGATATGAAAATATTACTCCTGAATCAAAAAGTGGATGGGGAAAAATGAATGCAGGTCAAATGCTTAAACATGTAGCTGACAATGCAGAAATGGAATTTGGGGATATCCATTTGGGCAGACGTTTTATCGGAAGACTCATTGGAAGATTGGTTGTAAATCAAATAGTTAAAGATGACAAACCAAACGACAAAAATCAATCAACCCATCCAAAAATGGTCATCAAAGGAGAGGTGGATTTTACAAAAGAAAAGGAAAGAGTACTTCGATTGGTTGCTAGATTGGGCACAGTAGATCCTTCAGAATTTGAAAACAGAGTTCATCCATTTTTCGGTAAAATGAAATCAAAAGAATGGAGCATTTGGATTTACAAACACTTAGATCACCATCTTAGACAATTTGGTGCTTAGTAAAATGATCCTGTTGCTAGGGATATGTTTTATTTCTTTTACCAGGTGTACTTCTTATCCTTTGCATAGTTGAATCTGTTATTTTGCTTTGATTATTCACCGATTTTTTTGTCTGCGCTATATTTCGCAATATTCAAATTATACCCAAATAGAATTGCAATTTTATTTGGGTAATTTTTGAAGGCGGAATTGTAGGCCGTTAACAGTTTCGCTTTCGACATAAAGTAAAGCAAAAGAAATAACCTAAGATTTAGAATATATTTCATTTGGGTTAATTGATTTGTTGATTATGATAACTTGTTTTTGTTAATGCTTTATCATTTACTAATTTTCAATATCCTAAAAGCTCCTTGAATCACCAAAGCGAACACGATTGTGCCGATTATCATATCAGGTTTATTTGAATTCAACCAATTCACCATAATTCCCGCGACTATTACACCTAAATTGATGACGACATCATTTGAAGTAAAAATCAGGCTTGCTTTCATATGTGCTTCTTCTCTACTTTTTGACTTTTGTAAAATGTAAAGACAAATACCATTTGCAATAAGTGCAAAAATTGAAACGATAATCATTGTTGAAAAATCAGGAAGTCTCTCATCACCAAAAAATCGTCTTAAAATTTCTATAAATCCGATAACAGCAAGTGTGATTTGAAAATATCCTGCAAGCTTGGCAATCCGTTTTTTCTTTATCAGCGTACCTCCAACAGCAAATAGGCTAATGCCGTAAACGAAACTATCCGCAAGCATATCTAAACTATCCGCAACAAGGCCCATAGACTTTGAAATCAGGCCTGTTGTCATTTCGATAATAAAAAAGGCAAAATTGATTGCGAGTACGGACCAAAGTAATTTCTTCTGATTTGTATTTTCTTTAAAGTCAGTTTGGTCAGTTTGATTGGTCGATATTTTCTTTCCTCCAAGATTAAGATCCAAAATTGATTTTTCGATTTGGTCAATTTCACCACTGTGAAAAACAGTCAATTTTCGGCCGGGAATGTCAAAGTCCAAATTCGCAATACTCGAAATTTCGTCCAATTTCATTCGAATCAGATTTTCCTCTGAAGGACAATCCATCTGGGTAATTTCAAATATTGTTTTATTCACTAGATTTGTCTTACTAAATTAGGAGAACATAATATAGAATGAATATAGACAAAATCGTAGCGAAAATAAGTCAGTTTATTGAAGTGAAGCCAGAAGAGTTCGACACCTTCATGCAATTTGCGAGTGTTAAACAACTAAAAAAGAACGAAATATGGGAACATGAGGGCGACCTCGGCAAATTAATGGGATTTGTCAATAATGGTATCCTACGTCAATTCTACCTCAAGGAAGGAAATGAATTTACTGACCAATTTTATTGCGAAGGAGACTTTGTCGGAAATTTTGTAAGCTATGTAAAACAAAAACCCTCTCGTTCGGCCATCCAAGCATTAACCGATACAGAGTTAATTGTCGTCTCCTTTGACAATGTTCAAAAGATGTATGATTTGATGCCTTCTATGGATCGATTTGGGCGTTTGTTTGCGGAGCAACGCTTGGTCGAATTTAGCGATAGAATTACTTCCTTTTTATTAGACCCGCCAGAAGAACGATATAGACAGTTGATTGAAGAAAAACCAAATCTACTAGTTGATATACCACAATATTATATTGCGCAGTACCTAGGCATTCGACCTGAAAGTCTTAGTCGTATCCGCAAACGAAATAAAATGTAAAATATCCCATTTATTGACCCAAGTCAATGACTTTGGTGAGGGGGACTCCTATCTTTGTATTATAGTTATTTAGAAACGAAAAATACAAGATATGAAACAGTTCTCAAGAGCGATTCACTGGATGTTAGGTATCGGTTTTATATTCATTGGAGGTCTTCATTTACAAGCACATTATTCCAAATTAATAAACGGGGAAACCGCAAGTTTGATGGCTAAAGAGGTGCCAGAGATGGGGGTAACTTATTACCAATTGTACATTGGTTTTAGTTTTATGATGGGCGTATGCTTCCTTGTAATTGGGCTTTTAAATCTAATCGGGATGAAAAATCTGGACAAAAATGCTTTCCCAGCTCTGGCAACTACCATCACCATGATTTTTTTAATGTCTAGTGTTGCTTATTCCGGGCTTCATTTCTTTGGACCTATGCAATTGTATTCCGGCTCCATTATGTCTGTCTTACTGACTATTTCGCTAATTTTCAGATTAACCAATAAATCATAATATCATGATTAGCCTATTAATCTTAATCAATGTAATCTTATTAGTATCCATTTCAATAGTACATTTCTATTGGGCATTTGGTGGAACTTGGGCGCTGTCAGGGGCCATACCGGAGCGCTTTCAAGTGCGCAACAATAAGCGTTTGAACAAGATTACTGATTCACCTGTAATGATCATATTAACATTAATTGTTGCGCTGGGATTATTACTCTTTGCCAGCATCATTGCCTTGAATTCTACTGCAATTAATTTTACATTGGATCCGTATTGGGTGAGGACGGGCACAGTAATTATTGGAGTAATATTTTTGTTAAGAGCAATCGGCAACTTTGATTTTGTAGGTCTTTTCAAGCGTGACCGTACGGGTATATTCGCAGAACGAGATACGAAATTCTATGTACCACTCTGTTTAATTCTATCAATTAACTCGTTTCTTATTTTAGTTTTGTGATTGAAGATCGATATTTCAATCTATTTCTGTTTCCTTTTGGGTTATGCTTCGTTATTTATTTTCATTAATTATTGTTCTAGCATTTTTGTTTTCTGGATTAAGTTTTAGCGATTTTTTATAAGCGTTTATTGCTTCTTCTTTCCTTCCTAATTTCATAAGACACTCGCCATAACTATCCCAAGTATTAAATTCATTTGGATAAATCTCAGTATTGAGTTTAAATATTTTTAAAGCTTCATTGTTCATTGCTTTTCTTAAAAGACTGTAACCGAAAAAATTGATTCCATTTTCTGAAATATCATAATTCATATTTCTTTCGTCCTTCGATTTAATGAATAGAATGACTTCATCTATTGTTTTACCCTCAGTCAAAAGAGTAGATATTTTTTTCTTATTCATTTGCTTAACTTTCTCCCGTTGCTCAGCTAATGTTTCCACTCCATATTCAATACGTTCTGCATCTGTAATTTTGGTGGTATCTATTTCGCCCCGTATCCAAGGTTCATCTTTACCAAACTTATGATATTGGGTTCCGTAAATTTGCGGTTCATCTTTACTAAGAAGATGTCTATCGATTGCAGCTGCTAGAAGCCATTTATTTGCTGTAGAATCCAACTCAATAGATTTCCTCATTAATTTAACTGCCATACCATATGATATAGAATCTCCGCCATGTTGAAAAACCATAGCTGCATTGTGATAATCAGTGGAAGTTGTAACTTTATTCGAATCTAGCAATTGATAAATTCGTACTTCCCTTAAACTATCATTTTTGGATACGACATCCCAATCTATATTGTCTGTCTGTCTATCAGCTTGGTCATTTTTGTAAATTTCAGCAAGTTCAGAATTGTCTGTTAATGTAAGCGCTTCGCTTGGCTCAGTATTCACTTCATTCTTATTGCATGCTACAAGCGCAAAAATCAAGAATATAAAAAGTATATTTTTCATGTTTTATTAATTTTCAATTAAACATTACTACTCTGTAAATATTTAATTCTATTATAAAATTTATCAGGTATCGAGCATAACAAATTCACTTCTCGTAATTCAAATGAGGAATGCGTGTAGATAACCCATCCAACTCGTTGACGGCTTCCAAATTCAAACTCTGCTTAGATATAATATTCGCTATCTGATCGGAAGTATAGATTAAAAAATAATTCTTTCTATTGACCACTTTAAATTGAGATAATCTTTCTGCTCTACCCTATAGTTTAATACGATGTTTTCCTTCATTGTTTAATGCTTTGCCTACTTCAAAAAGAAATAATTAAAAGAACAAAAACTATCAATACAAATTTATTTATTAGGATATATACATTTTGATTCTTTTTGCAATTCTTACAAACAATTCCATATTGATTGTATTGTAAATATAGCAATGAATAAATTCCATTCACAGTAATTTATACTTTTCTATCAGCCCTTTTAGTTTTTCCAATCATTTTGAATAAAAAAAGTAAAACAATGCTAAACAATGCACCTTGCAAAATAGGTAAACCTATCCCCAATTTAGTAGCACAAAATAAATCCAAAATTCCGTTCCCTGACAAATAATCTCTTTGCCAACCAACCAAGGTGATGACCAGCCGTTCAATGTAGACACCAGCCGTAAAGAAAAGGGTTATCAATAGTAACCACCAAGGATTAGATGCGATCCTTTTATTCAACAGCGTAAAAGGTAAGATAATTGTAAATAGTATAGTTAGCCAAAAAACAAATTTATAAGATCCCATCATCCGTTCAATGGCAGCGAAATTTTCGAAATAGAAAGAAAGTTCATACAAAAAAAGTAGAAGCGAAATCATTCCGTAGATAATTACAATCCATCGGATGACACGTAACGCACTTTTTATTGGAAATTTATTCTTGAAAAAGTATTGGAATAGGATTAGGCAAAGGATTGCCGGAACCAAGGAATAGATTAAATATATTTTCTGTAGATCCAGGACATCTGAAAGCCATTGTATCATTGTGGTATTGCTTTATGCGGGGCACTACATTTTGCTTTTTTCCAATTCCTTTTCAATATCTGCTAAAAATATTTTGTCCACATGATGAGTATATATATCGAGCATGTATTTTGAATCTAGATAAAGCTCTTTGGCCAGCTGAATGTTTCGTACATACTTTTTTGGCATTTTTAATTGCTCATAAACCTTTGCCATGTAATAATGACATTCGGCCAATTCATTCTCTTTCAGTTGCTTTTCAAATGCAACTAGCGCTTTGTCGTAATCTCCAGTTTCAAGATATAAAACGCCTAAATGCAGATAATCATATACCCCTAAATAGGAAGTATCCCGTTCGATTTGACTTTTAATAATTTGAATTGCCTTTTCCCGTTGTCCCAACATTTTATAACAAAGGCCTTTGGCCACATTCAAGTGATAGTCTCCATTTTGACAATATCCAATGTCATGATCTAAAATTCGATCCAACTCTTCTATGTCCGCTATAGCTCCTTTATAGTCTCTGAAAAATTGAAATCTACACCAACCCCGGTAATCTAGATTTTCTTCAGGATTCAATTCTACGGCTTTATCAATCAGAATTTTCCAATTGATAAAATCGCCTGTCTTAAGATAAGAGGTTGATTTATGCTTGTAAACAACTGCGTATTCTGGACAAATTTCAAGGGCCTTATCTTTTATTTCGTGATACTCTTTGGTCAATTGAAAATAGCTGGGAGCCTCATCCAAATAAGTACAAGCTTTATACCGACAAGAATCTCCTGCGGCCAAAAACACGTTACAGTTATGCTGTGCAAAAAGCGATGCAGCAATCATGAATGTTAAACTGAAAGTTAAAAGGATTTTCATTTATGGCAGAATTTCAATTATTTTTCCTTGGTCAATTTTAAAAATCAAATACATGTAATAATCTCTGTTCAACTTGTCGCTCACAAAAGGTTTCCACTTTATCTTATGTTGACTGATGGAAAGAATTTGATTTGTGATGGATTTATCAAATGTTTTGGATTGATAATTTTCGTCCATTCCTATCATTCGAAATCTTCCTGGCACTCCTTGACAATTCACCAAGAATCTAATTCTTAAAAGGCCTGACTCTTTCATAGCAATTTTGGAATTATAGTTCGCTTCAAAAATTGTTTGTACTTCTTTTTGTTCGTTTAAAAAAGGTTTAGCTCCAAGTACTTTGGTCATCGCATAGTACTGCACAGCTATCTGATCCCCGTAGCATAGTTTAAAATCGGTCGTATCAATTGCCGGATCATGGGAAATATCACCAATCATTCGAGGATATTCTTTCGGTGCCTCAGAACTTGAATGACAGGAATAAAACAGTAGAAATAGCAAAACAACCTTTAAAAAATGGTTCAACATATCATTAATCAATTATTCTTGGATCACTTCTTCCCTGTAATTTGCTATCGCATTTAAATCCTATTCGATAACAGTAGCTTCTTCCTTTTGCAGATTTAGATTAAACCCAAGCATTAAACTTACTTTGTTCGGTTGTCGCGGAAGCAATTTATTATAAGATATTAGATGTTGGTCATAACCTACAAAAGAAAATATTTCGTGCCGTTTTCCTACTTTTCTACGCCATCCAATATTGGGTTCAATTCCTAATCCAAAAAACTTCGTAGGACCATTTATATAAAACTGACTATTGATATTGACGCCAGTAAAAAGATGTGATTCTTTGAATTTTAAAAAATTTATCCGTTCCCCAACTGAAATCGCAAAATAGGCGTTATCTTCATCGTAAGTATATTCTTCTATTCCATATTGGTCGGTAGTAAACACCTCGTAACGCCAATAGTTAAAGCTCAAATTTGCGGTTAAATCAAGCAAAGGATTCAACTCTCTATACACCCCATAGCCGAATCCAAATTTAACCCCAGTGCGATAATTAACATTGTTTGAAAAGCAAAAAGCACAATCAAATACAGTTTCGTCATTGGGATTATTGGGAATAATTCCCGCGATCTGACTGCTTGCGATATTGATAGTATAAAAAAGGATAAGAATTGAAAGTATGTATTTCATCGGGAGGAATTTCATCAAAAAATTAGTGCACCTCCAATGTATGACAAAATTTTAGCTTTGGCTTTCTATCCTTCGGTTTTAACTTTTAACTTACAAGCCCTTCGATACCACAATTTTCCTCCCAGTTTGCTTTTGATCATCCAATTGAATCAATAGAAAATAAATTCCATCTTCTAGATCGGCTACCCGTATTTCAAGTCGATGGTTATTTACATCGTTTTCCATAAAATTATCATAGCTGGTCTGCCCTAGGGCATTGCTAAGAATTACTTTGACTTCACTTTCAGGAAAGGCTGTATAATCCACATAAACAGAATGCATAGCAGGGTTTGGATAAACAATTAATTGATCTGACCAGTGGTCTACGGCCTGTCTTTGCAAACCGGAATTTATGTTTATCAAATAGTCTTCTACCTCTCCGAATTCCAGTCTACTACAAGGATCTGAAACCGGATAGCGACTGGCTATAATTCTCATTTTATGCAAACCGTTTACAGCATTTGCAGGCAAGTCAAAATTTAACGTGGCGGACTTACTCACGTTATTTCCTGAAGCAGGTGGCGACATAATGGTATTCAAAAATTCATCTTCCGTATAAATGTCATCTCCATTCCAATCCAAAAATGCATTGATATACATGGGCCTGGTCAGGTAACTCCAATTAGTCCTAATGGTTAACTCATTATTAGTGGATTCTGCAGGAAAAATAATCTGGGAAAAATCAGAATAAATACTTTTACTAGAATTATGGGTTACTCCACCCATTTGTACTCGTGTTATCCACTCCTCCCAAGGATACTCACTTTCCAGATTACAATTAACATCGCCCAATTCTGCGCCACTACCCGGATTATTCCCACCGTTGTTGCCCCCGACATTTTCCAAACATACTTCATCAAAATACAATGATGAATTGGAATTATTGATTAAAGCAATTTCTACATAGCTTGCATTATTTGGCGCTATTTCATTTAACCCTTCGAAGGACTGAAAAGTATTTGTGGCATTCAGGGTTTGTCTAACTGTTTGAAGTGGCGACCATTGAGCATTCAAAAATTTTAAAGCGATAGTAGCTTCTCCGGCTCCTTTTACGTAAGCCGACAAATTATAAGGCTGCCCCGGAGTTATAGCCAAATTGTGTAAAGCACGATTTCCAAAAGGATCAATCTTTAGTGAACGGGCACCTGAAAAGGCATTGCTACTTAGGCTTCCGTTATAGTATAAAGACCAATCTGTTAATCCATCTTCAAAATTACCATTGTCGAGTAAATTATTTGAACAAGCTCCACCTGAGGTAGGCGATTGTGCTTGAGAACAAGTGGAAGGCGGATTGATGGTGATTGTTTCTGAGCAGCCGGCATCTTGGGAATCAGAAATAGTGAAAGTCAAATTCCCATTATTTATTAGACCGCCATTAATTGTAATAGCTTGATCGTAATTTGAACTAATGGATTGACCGTCGATTATGCTTTCCCAACTGTTTGAGCTATTTGTCCCTGACACATTCAAGTTAAATGTGAACTCATCGTCTGCGCTTGTGCTGCTGTTGTTGTCATCACATTGCAAATTGGAGGTACTAGAAGTTAAAGAACAATTAGGTGCTGCAATGGCATCATTGGTCAAACACCAATTCATCGCTCGTAAACAACCGCTTCCATTTTGCTTTTCTACTGATACTTCTACGTAAGCAGTTCCTGCCGGCGCAATGGCACTAACAGCATAATTCAGGTAATTATTTAGTGTTGGGATATTTTCTACATTTTGTGCTAAGGGCGCATAACTGGCATTCAAGAATTTCATATTAATAAACCCTGAAGCTTGGGCTTGCACGTCAACGGTTAAATGATATTCTTGTCCACCCGAGACATTTTGTATTTGTCGAGCATTTCCCAAAGTACCCGTATTGCAAACTTCCAATACATTTGAGCCAATCGCAGGGTCGTAAACTAAACTGTATCCACCCGTCCAATTCGCAGAGGAGTTCAATGCTGCATTTTCCAGCATATTATTATTACAGTCCGGATTATTATTTCCACCAGAAATGTCGACCACGGTAATAGTAAATGAGCAACTTGCTGTATTTCCATTATCATCAGTGGCAGTGTAAATAACGTTGTGAGAACCTGGTAAAAAAGATTGTCCAGAGACCGCATTGGATTGAACATTCGGCGTACTGCAGTTATCTACAACTGTCGGCGCAGTCCAATCGATTGATACGGCTGAACCATTTATTTCTCGATATATATTCCCTGGGCAATTTGAAAAAACAGGAGCGATATTATCATTGGCACAAGGATCGCTAGTTCCATCTTCAATTATGAAATCGTAAAAACTTAATATTCCAACTCCACTCTGATTGTAAATATGATCATTCGCCTCTCCTGCATGACATCTATAGGTTAGGCTGGCATTGTCAGGAATGTTCTGACTAAATTTTAAGCTTATTTTATTTCCTGTTACAGATCCAGTGTAAGGTCGGTATCCTACATTTTCCAAATTGAAATCAGCCCAAGGATTACCTATTTTAGATAAGGAGTTTCCATTGGTAAAGGTAAGTACCAAATCCTTGCTGCCCGTTTTTTGAACTTGTATGATATCAGGTGCTTCTGCACTGGAATAATTTCCATTGTATAGATCGTTCGCCAATAAACGAAACAATCTATCGCCTAAATCCTGATATCCATTTTCATAGGTAAAATGGCAACCATCATGTGTAGCATTCGAAGTAGACATGACATGCAGACCGGGGTCATACAAAGCTGCACGACGCTGCGCTTCTAAAACAAATGGATTAGGATGAGAACAAGAATAAGAGCGGATTTGGTAATAGTAAATGTGCTCCAACCCATAGGTGGAACGCCAAGCATTTTTCAAAGTATTCAAATCATTCTGGTAGCTCTCAATAGTTGCTTGCCAGCCGTCCGTTTCTCCTTGAAACCAAAATACTCCACGAACATTATCAGCAATTCCTAAGTTTTCCAAAGTCTGACGCGCAGCGTTAAAATTGTTGTTATAAGTTGGGCTATAGTTTGGTAAAAAATATTTAATCGATTGCGCGCCTTTTGCGAAATTGAAAATCGCCACTGGAATATTATAAGTAGAGGTGATCTGTCCTGCAATTCGTCCCGCCCAATGGCCTGGATTAGCGTAGCGTAACTCCACCCAATTTCCGCTGGCATTAATTCCTCGTTGATAGGGATTTCTATCTTCTTGCATGATAATCACATTGGCCTCCGCATTAGATTGACCGTTGACAATAAATACATCTCCAGCAACTATATTAGAGGCCTTGCGCATCAGTGATTCCTGTCCGTTTGAAATGGTATAAAATTCAACTTCATGATTTCTGGTAATGGCGGGAATGGAAATATCAATTGAAAAGTTGGTTCCATAACCCTGCACATTTTTACTCCGCTCATCAATGATTCCCGTCCCTTCTTGAATGATCTTGATTCGAATAGCTTCTACTCCATTACTTTGCAGCGTACCATTAATCGTATAGATTCCTTGATTGGAATTATTCCGAGGAATCAAAGTATAGTCTTGCGGAAATTGCGTAAAGCTTACTTGCGTAAAAGCAAAATGAGTGCATAAAACTGTGAACAGGAGTATAAGAAACCCCAGTCGATGGAAAGAAGGCATGTTCAAGCGTTTAGTGTTTTGTCTGAGGGGTTTACTCTCTAAGTTAAGTCAATTCAAAGTAAATCCCTAGTAATCAAGGGATTCATGTTTGTATTTGGCTAAGAATTGACCGAAAACAGGTAGGAAACGCATTGGAGAAAAAGATGATTTGAAGGATTTGTGTGAGACCTTATAATTTCTAATCTTTGACAAACAATCGGATTGAATGAAAGAAATTCATGAAAAACCTAGAAAATCAAATTGGTCCATTGTCCTTATTATTCTAGGGATATCAATATTGTGTTTTGCAGGAATTACTTTATACTTTGGATTCGATGAAGCTAGTATTCGGATGAATATTCGTTGGTCAGCTCGATTTAGTTTAATCTGTTTTTGTTTAGCGTTTATAGCCTCAGCTTTCAATTTGTTACTCCCCAATAATTTTTCTCATTGGTTAATTAAAGATCGAAAGTATTTTGGAATTTCATTTGCCTTGATTCATCTAATCCACTTGGCGTTTTTAGTACAGTTACATCAAAATTTTGATCGGGTTTTTGAGTATCGAGCCATACTTGAATTATTTCTTGGTGGCTTAGCCTATGTTTTTTTGATACTAATGCTTTTCACCTCATTTAAAACGTTCTCCAATTTAATTAGCAAACGCAGCTGGAAGCTATTACATACAATTGGCGGGTATTGGATTTTAATAGTTTTATCTAATAGCATATTTGGTAGAATTGTGTCAGGGAAAATTGAATATTTACCGTTTGGGATTCTGCTTTTTGCTGTATGGGGTTTTAGGTTGATTGCTTGGAGGAGAAAATCTATTGCATGAAAATAATTTGCGCGCGATGTCTTTTTTTTTAATAGCAAATTAAAGCGTTTGATCAGTCTTTTTTCTGCTTCTGTAGTCCTTCATTTTTACGGCTCGTACAGGCACAATCAAAAAAATCATCAATACTAAAATAAGTATTGATGATTTTTTATCGATCTTACCACTAAATTATCCTATAGAAAGTTAATCAGCGACAGCCCAACAGAATTCCATTTAGAACGAAGTAAAATTTTCACCTAATCATTCTACTCCAACTTAATCAAGCTTCTAATTTCTCGCCCAGTCATTGTTTTCAGTTCTATATAATAATTTCCACTTGAAATACCTGTCAAGTCTAATCCTTGAACATGATGCCCGCTTGTAAGAAATTGATTGCTTGTTCTTAGTATTTTTCCAGAGCTTGCTTCTATTATTGAAATCGTAATGTCCTCATCTCTAAATAATCCAAATGACAAATTTCCATGATCTCCAATAAGCGGATTAGGAAAAACATCCATGACAGCTTCGTCTACATCTAAGGTTTTCCTAGGCTGAGAAACCGAAGAAGGGTTCATATTTCGTGGATAAAGCACATAATAAGGTCTCAAAATATCTTTATCAATAATGATGATAAAAAGTCCAGTTTGGACTGATTCAGTAATGGCTTTTACGACTATTAACGTGGCAGACACACCATTTGGGACTGTCATTTGAAAACTTGATGAGCTACTGCCTTCGACCCCCATTTTTCCAGTCTGATATTGCAGAAAGCTTGCTTGAAATTCAGTGTTATGACCAGCCCCTAGTATGTCTATGTTATAAGTATTATCATAAGCTCTAGTAATTTCAACGCTAGATGGTGCAACTGCACCATTTGGCATCGCATTGAGGTGATTACTAATATACCTTAACGTCATGTCGTAAATTACTGGTCTTTCTGGGTAACCTATATTGTCATCATAGAAGGAACTTACTGCATCGATTTCTTCTAACAAATTTTCCGGAGTAACAAAAGCTCGATAAGCATTTACGGCAACTGTATGAGCATTCCCATTTAAGTTTATGCAATAAAAAGAAGTAAAAATTAGGCTGCAGGTAAAAATTAATATTTTATTTTTCATATCTAAGGATTACTTTGTTAGCAAATAATTAATAAATTTAATGATCTAATTTACGCGAATAGATTTAAATAATTTATTACATTTTTAGAGCAGTTTTCCAGGGTTCACTTATAAATTAAACTATGCAAGGGAGTAAGTTGCTGCAAACCCTAGGTTTGTTTTCTAAAAGTGAACTGGATTCACTGGATAAATTTTTACAATCTCCTTATTTCTATTCGGAGCAAACGCCAAAAGAAATTTATCCACTATTTCATTACATAATGAGCTATTCTGCAAATTGGGATCATCCTAAATTACAGAAAAAAGCGGTTTACAAACATTTGTATCCAAGAAAAAAGGTAATCTCAGGGAAAGTAGATAAACTAATGTCTGCTTTAGTCCAACAGATTCATTCTTTCATAGGTATTCATTTTAGTGCTCATCAAACCAACAAAATCTCAGACAAAATCTCCATTATCAATTTTTTCCGCAAAAGAAGTGCTGGTCAATTTTCGGTACACTATCTAAATAAATTAAAAAAAAGTTATGAAAAGGAGTCTATTCACGATAAGGCATATTATTTCAATGGTCATCTATTGAATTCAGAAATTCTTCAAAATGAGCTTATCGGGTCAACTGACCTAAAGTCACTGAATATAGTGGGAACCAATAAATCGTTGGATATTTTTTATATATTAAATAAATTGGAGAATGCCTGTTTCTTATTGTCCATTGATCGATTTAGGCAGCCTATCGAAATAAAGATGACCATTCAATTTTTAGACAAACTCAAACCAATCTGCGTTGCTCAAAACCTCCTAAAAACTCCTTTGGTGGCTATCTATTACCAGACATTTGAAATGCTAAAAAAAGTTGGAGAATCCGATTCTGCTTATTGGGAATTGAAGGAATTAATTGAAGAAAACAGTAAATATATTCCAAAAGAAACCTTAAAGAGTTTGAATGGCCTTATCAGAAATTTCATGACTTATAGCCTAAATCACGGAGCAACTCATCTTTTAGAAGAAATATTTTCCCTTTATAAAGATCATTTGAAAAAAGGATTTCTAAATCACGAAAACGGTATTCTTTCTGGTACTTTTAAAAATTTAGTTGCCCTTGGTCTTCGTACAAAAAATTTCAATTGGGTCTTCGATTTTCTAAAACGCTATAAGAACAAAATAAAAGGCACCAAATTCCCAGAGGACATCTATCAATACAACCTGGCCTACTATTATTTTGCACTTAACGAATACGAAATGGCTTTAGATCTCATTGCGGATCGTTATGATGACATTTTTTATAAAATATCTGCCAAACGAATGGAATTAAAGATATACTACGAATTAAAATCTAAAATTCTACCTTCTAAAATTGATGCGTTTAAAGTTTACATTTTCCGGCTTCCAAAGAAAGCAATACTCGATCATGTGCGGGAGAACAATAATCTCTATGTCAATTTTTTACGTCAACTTAGTAATCCTAAGACAGCGATAGATCCCAAAAGAATTGAACGATTGAATACGAAAATAAATAACAGTAAATTGCTTACTGAGAAAGATTGGCTCCTAGAAAAATTGGCTGAGTTCAAAAAATAACATTTAGACCTACTTTTAATTTCGCTTAGATAACTGCTTCCTTTTTGTAATAAAATAATTTTCCAATAACTTAATATTTCACGCTCTCCAAAGTTTCAAAACACTGGATTCGCAAGGAAATTTCTTTGTTCTTCGCATGATACCATTCTACTTTCTTGTCATTCGTTTCTAATACCGAGATAGAAATTCAATTAATAATTGTAACAAAAGAGCTTGATGCAATGGTCGAAATTTGCTTCAGACCTAAGGGAAAAGACGTTTTTTCTTAACCTGTTTAAATAACCTAGAAGCTTCTTTTATTGACTGTTTTCACTCTCGCCATAAAGGGCAAGAGTCAATCTTTTTCAATTATTAAAAATTATTAACATGAAAAATTTATTGTATTCTTTACTACTAGGAGTCATTTGTGTATTCCTAGTTACTTCCTGCACAAAGGAGGATATTAATGACCTACCACAGGACGCAGCGACTATTGAGTCAGTCGATGAAGCGCAAGAAAGAATTTTCGCTACTCCAACAAAACCAGATCTTGTGATCAGAAATATTAGATCCAATTTAGTCGTAGGAAGCGGCCCTTGCCCAGGTCCTGACAAAGCTGATGGAACCTGCAATAGTGGTGCTACATTTGTTCAAATTAAAGCTACTTTACGGAATCGTACACCGATAAGCATTCCGGCAAGTACTGATATCATTGTGAAATGGGAAGAGTTTGGACAACAGCCAGTCTATTCTATTCTTTCAGGCGGGTTGGCAGGAAACAGTTCAAAGACGATTCAAAGTCCAGTGTACCAATTGACATGCCCATCTGGTATGCCACCTTATGCATTAGTCACTAGAGCCTTCTTTGCCGAGGCAGATCCAAATGATGCCATTGATGAGCATTTAGAGAATAACAACTTCTCTAAGCGATACAATGTATGTGATGATGAGTAATCTTAGATTGTAGGAATTGAAAAGCGCGTTTCTTTTTGAGAAGGGCGCTTTTCTTTTTTCAATTAGAACTATAAGTAATTTTTTTCATTGAAATTTCAGTTTTCAGGAATTCAAATTGGGCCTAGCCTTAATTCCTTTTCCATGTTATTTATTGCGCTCATTTAAAGCGCCACTTTCGTCGAATACTTAATCTCCTCCAAAACAATTTGACTATCAATATCACTAATGTTTCGAATGGCAGCTACCTCATTCACTAAGAAATTTCTGTAGTCTTTAATATTCCCAAATCTAACTTTTGCTAAAAAATCAAAGCTTCCAGAGGTATGGAAAAACTCAGAAACTTCGTCCAATGCTTCCATATTTTTTACAAACTCATCTCTAGCTTCCTTATGATGATCTTTGATAGTAATATTCATAAAGACAATGATATTCTTATTCAGTAAATCAGTATTAAGCAATGCGACATACTGCTTGATGTATCCAGCCTTTTCCAATTTCTTAATGCGTTCATAAACCGGCGTGGTTGTCAAAGATAATTCCGTAGCCATTTCTTTGGCGGTTCTACCGGAATTGGTTTGAAGCATGTCTAGAATTTTTAGATCTATCTCATTCATTTTTAGTAAAATATTCTGCTTAAAATTGTAAATCTAGGAATAATTATAGCTTTCGCTTTACTATTGGCTTAAAATATTCCGTTGGGAATGAAGTGAATATTAAGAAGGGATCAACGGAAAGTTGAACATTTGTTGAAGGCTTGTTCTTCGAACATCGCGTTGAACAACAGTTAAACTATTGACTTGATATATTTTGATTTATTATCAAACTAGATTTCTTGATCTTTTTAATTCCTTGTCTTACTTTTTTCATTGCCTTAAATACTCGCTATATTCAAGAAAGTTAGAAATTAGAGGGAATTCATACACGGTACACCCTTGCGAAAGAATTTGTGAAACCTGCTGGCCGCAGGAGGAATTTTGTCTTACTTATTTAGACGCTATTCGACATTACGCCGCTGGCAATTGCGCGTAAGACCATTGACGCGAAGCGTTTTGAACTACATTGTTAACTAACAAGCGGCTGCACCTCATTCCCCTTAAAAGAATCATAAAATAATTCCTTTATCTCAAAGCAATCTTTTTCATCATTATAAACCTTACAACTATCAATTGGGGAAGCATAGATATGTAGCGTCATGGCTCGCTGATCTCCGTTATTTTCTATAGCATGAAATCCCATGTCATCATTCATGTAAGTTAATTTCTTGGGCATTAATTGCATGCGATTGGTTTCGATTAGATTTCCAGCATGCTCTTTATATCGGATCTCCTCGACGGTACCTTGAACTTGATACACCCAACAATCTTCTCCACCGTGGCCATGAATTGGTGTCTTTGATTTTTTGTCCCAACATAAGAGTATCAACTCATACTTTTCTGTACGTGCTAAACAATTTCTGGTATAATCTTGTGGATTCCATCTGGCAAAAGGTGCTAATTCGCTAGCGGCAATTTGAATGAGTTTCATTGCCTTAACCTGTTCATCAGGCTCTATGTCGTCTAAAATATCGGTTAACTGTTTAATAGTCCTAATGTGAATCATTGTATGGGTGTTTGTGCAAATCTGGTTGTGTAGCGACCTAGATATTTCTAAAAATAGCGAAATTCCTAGCTATTATTACTATTTTTGTGGACAATTCATAAACTTTAATTGATTTTTACTGCTAAAAAACACTTTTCCAGTGTTTTAAACTTCTCATGATGAAAAACGTACTTGATTTATTCCATAATATAAGCTCAGACCTTATAGCGGATGAAAAGGAAAATCCTGTGTCTAAACACATTCCTTCCACCGAATTATTTGAGACCTTGGATCTTTCGCTCAAAGCAAGTCCTTTAAGTGAAAATGACTTTGAAAAGGTAGTTAGAGAATTAGTGTTTGCCTCAACGCGTA
>CALGJW010000004.1 GCA_937930025.1 uncultured Saprospiraceae bacterium
TCACCAATGGAGTCATGAGTTAATCCATTCACCTTGTTTACTATTTCTCGATCAAATAAGCCTAAAGCACCTGAAATTAATAATAGACCATTAATCTTTGCCCATACCGGCCTACTTAATACAAAGGACCTGAAATACTCAATAATCTGAATCCTACTAAAAAAATTATCAGGCATAACAAATTTGGTAACGGTACCATATTGAATTTCGGATTCATTTGTTGCCCCGATCATCCCACCAACGGCTACTATTCTTTTGTCCTTTTGATGCATAATTGGTTCGACCAATCTTAGCAAAGCGTCTTTCTCTAAAATACAATCAACATCAACGACCAAACAATATTCAGCATCTGAATGATTGATCCCTACATTAACTGCATCTGCCTTACGGCCATTTTCTTTATCAATGACAACTAAATTCTTAAAGGCATTATTTCTAGACCTATAAAGAGCTTTAACGGTCTTGGTTTTAATATTTCCAAAAGCTACAATTTCATCTTCAACCAAATCGAAATTATCAATTAACTTCTGCACAGTGTCATCCTTACTTCCGTCATTTACTATGACCAACTCGTAATTATAATATTGCACTCCCAACAAGGATTTGACTGCCTCAACAACAACTGGCCCCTCATTATAGGCGGGAGCTATGATGGCGATTTTTGGCAATTGATCCCCATTCAATAATTCATAAGGATCAAAATACTTACTTCGGTTATAGTAAGATCTAATGATAAAAGTGGAACAAAAAGCTTGAAAAAAATATGAGCCAAAGACCAAAATGAAATAGAAAATGAAAAAATATTCAAACAATGTTAGATGAGCAATAAATTCTTTCATCGTTTTTACAATGTTACAAATTCAACCCGTCTTTCCATTCTCACCGTCTGGGGCATATTTTGATTGAATGTTATTGCTAGTTCATCTAGAAAATCAACATGTAGAGGGTATAATATTTTATAATTGCTGAATACTGGAATCATTTCTCCAGACCGCTGTTTAAGGTTACTTATAATAATATGCTTTTCCCATTTATTGATAGACCCACTAATGTGTTCTAATGCATCGATAGGATTGGAAACAAGGGAAGTATATCTGGTAAATGCAGCTTTTCTAACATTTGCATTTCTATCGTCTAAACAGGAAACTAGATTTGGATAGAACTGAACCAAGTTAAAAGAACCTATTTCATAAATGGCTTGTATTCTTAATTTCCAATCTTTAGAAACTATCTGTTTTGAAATATCCGCAGCAAAACCAAAACCAAGATAGAGATCCTTTAACCTTTGTTTTTCCGGTCCAGAGATCATGTTATGCAATGATATTAATTCTTTCCTAAGAATATTGCGATTTTCAATTTGCTGAATGTCCTCTAGATTTAAATACACTTGCCTTAAATTGCTTTCATCTTTCAAAAAATTATTTTGAACATGATTTGAAATGACGAAAGAAAGATAATCTTGGTATTTTTCTTTTTTAGTGGAGTGAGTGAATTCACCCTTTTGCGAAGAATAAATTTCCCAAGCAAGGCCTAATACTAAACTTAGGACCAATAATAAACTCATAACTATCAGACAAAATATCGATTGCTCAATATTAGACAATGAGTTAAAATCAAATCCTTCTGGATTTGAAAAATAATTACAGTTAAGTGCCTCGATGTTCACTTTGTATGTGTATGTATTTGATTAGTAATACCTTGATGTTTTTATACATCAATAAAAAAAAATGCTGAAAATTGAAAGAGGATTAAAAGAGAATTCAACAGCGAACTCAGGAAATGGAGCTCGGTCGAAATGTGTTTCTACTTGATCTATAATAGACAAAAATCAAACCAATTCATCGGCAATCAGAACAAATAAATGACTTAGATCATTAGCCTTTATTAGTTAACATTAGAAGTAGTGCATTAGTAGCTAATTGTAGGATATGTGTATCATGAATCCCAATATCAACTAGTATAAATTTATAATTGCAGGGTCGCTTCTTACGATTCGTAAATCACGCTGACTTGGTGAGATAATGGTATATCTATTAAGTCGTTTAATACGTGCAACGATAGTATTCACTTCGAAAGGCGAAATAATGTAATCATCTACTCCCAAATTGAATGCTTCTTGTACCGCCAGATGGCTGTTGACTAAGGAAAGTACTACGATTTTAATATATTTAGTGGTTATCTTTCTAATCTTAGAGATTAGCTCATAACCCGCTATATAGGATACCAATAAATCAATGATGACCAAATCTGGCTTGTTTGCCTTGACTGATTCAAAAAACTCAATAGAATGAGTAAAAAGTTTTACCTCATGCTCCTCAAACTCCATTGTTTTCTTCAATAACTTCGAGACTAAATTGTCCTCTTGTAATATGTAAATCTTCATAAAAACCTTTTACTATTTGCTCAAGGTGTTGAAGAACAAATATAAGAGAAGATATAGTGTAGATTTGATTGTGTCATAATTTTGTAGGGTCCACTAATACTTTTGGTAGTGTGAACTTAATACACATCGCCTACTGATAAAGAGTTAAAGGCACTTAAATACTAGAAAGAGTACTTTATGAACATTAATAATTGATCTCGTTCAAATCCATATTTCTTAATGTTCCGATTATACTGAAGTTTCAGTTCATATTTATCTAAGAAAGGAAAATTTAATTCTGATCCTATATACCTATTATAAAGGCTACTTGACTCATTAAGAATTAAGAATTCTTGCTTTGAAATAAAACCATAATTCAAACCAAAGTAAAGACCACTATCACCTAAATGTCTTCGCATCCCAAGAACAAAGGTGAAATTATCCTTCGCCTCATCAAAGGCATAAAATAGTTTACCTAAAAAGACTGACTTTTTATATATTTTATTGAGGCCAGCACCTAGAACAGTTACATTTCTGAATTCAGTTCTCAGATGGGTTGCCGTTAGTGAGTACTGCAAACCGTTTGAGTATTCAAAGTAGGCTCCAAAACCAATCTTATAATTAGCAAATAAATC
>CALGJW010000005.1 GCA_937930025.1 uncultured Saprospiraceae bacterium
ACGGGCCGATTAAGTGTGCAGCGTTTGTTTTAGCGGCTTGGGCGGTTTATTGTTTGGGGATGGATGAAAATGGGAAGGAGTTAAACATAAAGGATGCGCTAGGATATCAGTTACGTGCTAAGGCTTTGGAGTCCCAAGACAATCCAAACGTATTTTTAGAAATTGAAACTGTGTTTGGGGATTTAAAAAATTCAACACGGTTTGTTGAAGTTTACGGTAAAGGTTACAAACAGATATTAAAGAATGGGATTGAGCAGAGTTTGATCATCATCAATTCTTGATTAAACTAAAATTGAGTAAATCATTAAGGGAATGTTTGTTTATTGCGAACAGTATTAATAAACAATTACCAAAATTCATCAGCTAGCATTTATGGGAATATTATTTGTTGTTGCGATCTTTATTGTTGTTGCTGCCATAATTGTGCTAGTTAATTTTATTTCTTATTTAGCTGTCGATAGGATAGTAACGAAGGAAGGTTTGTGGAAAACCATTCAGGTATGGACTGTGCTATTGGTTCCATTTATGTATCTTATTATTAGCGATTTAGGTAATTCAAATAGCTGCTGTGGCGATACTGCTATTTTTTCACCAGAATACAGGATTGGAATCTATTTTCTGATGTTCCTCTGCATTGGGGCTTATTTAGTAAGTGCTTGGCGAAAAGAATTATTGAGTCCTATTCAAGAACTGGTAATTAATGTATTTTTAATTTTAGGGCTAATTATAAATGTGTTGTTAAGTGTTCATTTAAACGATATTGATGATGGTTATTTGTTCTGGATTTTTGGTAACCTGCCTATCATACTGTTGATACTTATCAAGCTATCCGAAAATCATAGGTTAATAAAAAAGCAGATTGCTGAAAACCAAATTGAAGCCAAAGGTGAATTTGGGAAATTGTGTATGGAATTACTCAGCCTGCAACCTATCCTAAAGTATTCGGTATTAACAATGATGCTGATTCCAATTCTAGTATTCGTTTCTATGTTTCTGATGCTGTTTGGTCAAAAACCAGATAGTTTAATTCGTGCTTTTACCGATACTTATAAGCATGGGTTTTCGCAGTTGGACCATCTTTGTGCCAATGTTCAATGCGGAGGACATTTTTTATGTTCTGTTGGAGCCAATGGCCATCGAGAGGTGGTGAAGCCTATTAGATATGGCGAAAGAAAAGGAAACAAAATTATTTGTAATCGACAGTTGTTGGTGTCTAATGCATTTGAAGAATTGGTGCAGGAAAGATCGCCAATACTGCATGCTAATCTACGTGCAAATTACAATAAAGTGGGTGATAAAATTCATAAGCATTATCATGTGTTCAATAATAAATATGTCTCGGATCTTGTGTATTTGTTTATGAAGCCGTTGGAGTATTTTTTCTTAATTGTTTTATATACGTTTGATCGAAAACCGGAGGATAGAATTGAGAGGCAGTATTTAAGTGGGAAGGATCGGAAGGAGTTGATGGCGGTGAGAGATGAAGAACTAATTTTGAAACCTTTATACAAATAGAACTTTATGATGTAGTCAAGCTTGCATACAAAAGGCATCGATAGCAGCAGATCCCAAAGTGTACGAGTATATATACCGGCCGAAAGAATCGCCCTTACATCTATCGTCAACCCTAACATTCAGGTATAAAATTTGTAACCTAAATCCTTTATCACTAAAATTCCAGTGAAATAGGGATGAAACCGTTATTTTTTGTACTAATTCTATGCTTTCTCTCAGCCAGTATAACTGCCCAGGAAGACAGTACAATTAATAGAAAGTTAGATTTTTCCGGTGATTTTCGATTTAGAATAGAACAAGATTGGAATGCCCGAAAATCGGATGGTACCTATAGTGAGGATCGAAGTAGATTGCGTTATAGATTTAGATTTGGACTAAATTACTCCATCGATAAGCATTCGTCATTTGGAGGAAGAATTAGAAGTGGAAATATCAATGACCAGCAAGGGCCGCATATTACTTTAGGTGGAAATGGCAAAGGTGAATTTGGTTTAGTGCAAATTGGATTTGAAAAGCTATTTTATAAGTACGAGTCAAAGAAACTGATTGGTTGGATAGGTAAAAATTCCATACCCTTAAAGAAGTTACATGAATTATTTTGGAATGATAATGTATTTCCAGAGGGCGTAGGATTGAAATACAAATTTGTTGATAATGGCAACAAACTATTTAGTCATTTAACTTTTAACACTGGACATTTTATTATCAAATCCAACAACCAATCTTTTGCTAAAGATAGCTATTTACAAATCTTTCAATTTGACTTGAAATTATTTCAAAATAAACTAAATTTATTTCCTGGATTTTATGCATTTAGAAATATTGGAAATTTTCCGGATGCACAACAAACTTACTTTTTAAACTATTCCATCTTTCACATAGGAGTCGACCTCAGCCTATTGAAAAAGTCTCATCTAAATGTAGGCTTAGAGTTGTACAATAACTTCACAGACTATTCCAATCACGAATCTATTTTAACTCCCTTTAAAGATCAGAAAAACGGATTCGTTGTTACGTTAAAATATGGTAAATTAGAAAAGAAAGGAGACTGGACGGTTCAGCTATTTTATGCCCGTATGCAAAAATTTGCCATTGTGGATTACTTTGCTCAGAATGATTGGGCAAGATGGGACTATTCATCAATAGGTGCATCCGGCGCAAGAATTTCTAATTTTCATGGATCTGAAATACAAGTGGGTTATGCTTTTAAAGAAAAATTCAATTTGATTTTAAGAACCTACTTTGTCGAACAATTGGTCAAAGTCGGAGACTTCAAAGAAAACGGAAATAGAATTCGTTTGGATTTGAATATTGGATTTTGATAGTAATGCAACTGAATTTTTTCCATTCTTCCATCTAGAACACTTCAAACGTTTAAAAATCCAACGATGACTGCTCCGTTATATTTAATGCAATAGAAGAGAAATTGCGAATAATATTAATGGTGGTCCTTTCAGAAATTACTTTTTGATCCTTTACCAAATTTTCAGTTTGTATTTTTGCAGTAATTTAATCTCATAATGCTAGCAATAAAATTAAGCAACAGAAAATGCCCTATCTAAACTCCCTAAATATCAACACTGAAAAGCAGAACCCATACCCCTATAATGTCTCAGCCATCAAATACGCCAAGGAGCTGGATCTGTCGAATAAAATAAATTTTATCATTGGCGATAATGGAACGGGTAAATCTACCTTGCTAGAGACCATTGCGTTTAGATTGCAGTTGCCGCATATGGATGGGGCCGAGTATTCAAAAAAAGCGTTCAGTGCGGCGGTGCAACTCAGTGCGCACCTAGAATTAAAATTTAAAATAGCTAGAACGAGAGGTTTCTTTTTTAGAGCAGAAGATTTTGGTGACTATCTGAATAGCATCAATCGAGTGGATTTACATTCCCACCTTAATTCTTTAAAGGGAGAGGTTCCTGATGCAATCATTGAGGAAATGAAAGAAAACTCGAATGGGCAAATTGCGCATATGCGAAAAAACTATGGGCAGGAATTAACTACTTTTTCTCACGGAGAGGCCTATTTGAAAATCATACAAGATAAGGTAACTAAGCCTGGAATCTATTTATTAGATGAGCCGGAAGCAGCGCTATCACCCGCAAGACAGTTAGCACTCATTTATCAAATCGTTGAACATCTGGAGAATAATATGTCTCAATTTATTATCGCTACCCATTCCCCTATAATTATGAGCATTCCAAATGCTACTATTTTTGAAGTGACCGAAGAGGGTATGAGTGAGGCCGCATTAGAGGACACGGAACACTACCGGATAACAAAGGGATTTTTGAATAATCCCGAATTGTATTTGCGGCATTTAATTAAGAAGGAGGAATGAAAAGGTAAGACTACTATAAGCAACCAATAAAGAAATTAGCTCGTTTTACATAAAGCAATGACTTTATATCACGAACACTTAAATCGCAACTTTATGAAAGGCATTTTAAACATACTTCTTATAGCAACGGCAATTTTATTCTTTGGATGTAATAGGACAACAGATGAAATGCCGACCATTCCAGCTGGTTTTGATATCGACATAGAGGAAGATGGAGTAATGGATTACGGTATTGAATACGTAGCAGTTGATATCGATGGTGGTGATGCAACTTTCGGATATAGAGGTAGATTTATTGCGAATAGGAATAACCAAATATTGGAAAATATTGAGGATAGAGCACTATTTTTAAGAGACAAAGATGATGTGCGGGAATTAGTCGAAGATCCGT
This sequence comes from uncultured Saprospiraceae bacterium, assembly GCA_937930025.1. Taxonomy (GTDB): domain Bacteria; phylum Bacteroidota; class Bacteroidia; order Chitinophagales; family Saprospiraceae; genus JABDJM01. Next base: position 4,254 of record CALGJW010000005.1, read on the forward strand.
TACAATGGGCGCGAGAAGGAAAGGCTGTAGATTTTATTTCCATAGATAATAATAGTGATGGAGAATGGCCCAATAGATGGGAGCTGCTTAATGATAGCGATCATTCGACTTATTTCTTCGGATTAAAAATGGTCAATGGTAATGGAATCACAGTAGGGTGGGTGGAGATTGATATAAATACGAAAAATGGTGAAGTGGAAGTGGTTGATAAAGGTACTTTGTAAATAGGTCTATTTAAAAAGCCAGAAACCGATGCGTTTATCAAAACTAATTAGTTTATAATAAATACGGAATATTTGTTAAAATATAAATGAATAGTAGCTAAATCTTTCCCGAGAACAACATTAGCCATAGTTGTTTTTGAAATTTAGTATATTTAGAACTTCTGAAAAGAAGCAATTTGAAATATAAAAAAGCAATATCCTGAGATATTTCACAAATATTACATCATGAATTCACTTAAAAACCTGCTTGTATTCTACGCTGTACTATTCATTTTTGCGTTATTCATTCAGAGTTGCTGCACCAGTTCCTATAAAATTATTGGGGTGGGGGACTTATCAATCATTGGTGCGACTACTGGAGAAATAGATACGATAAGAAACGAGTTTACATTTGTAATCAATCCGGAACTAGAATTAATGTCGAATGTTAACAATATCAATCTAATGGCCTCTTCTTACGCCTTAAGTTGTGATATTAATATCAGTAATAGCATAGATTTATCTACGGTTAAAATATTCTGTGACAAGAATTTTGTTTTTGATAATGAAACGGTAACTCCCAATACAGACTTTGTTAATTTTGATGGTATCATCCTTGATTCAACGGTGAGCTTAGATATCGTTACGGTAAGTATAGGCGTTAGTCAGCTGTTTATCGATGCAGCTTTATTCGAAAATGAAGCGCATCAGTTTACTATTGAAATGGAAACGGACGATGGTGTAACTTTACGGGATTCAATTTCGCTATTTATTGAATTGTAGATCTTGAGACACTGTTTTTCTTTTTCCCGAAAAAGAACGTCAACAAACTGAAGGGTTTCAGAAAGCTAACGTCTTCTATAAAACTGTGAAGTTATTATACGGGTTAAAAAATATATTTAACTGTTTATATATTTAATTAATGATATCAGAGCAAGCATAAGTTTATTATTCATTTTTTATTTTTATAAAAAATGATTAAACAGCAGCTAGCTATATGTCTAAATTCAATCTTAAATTATTTATTAAAATCACTAGAAGATAGGAATAGAAACCTAGTCCATAAAGAATAGAATAGTTTATCCTTTAAGAATCTAGATTCAATAAAAATAAAATTAGAAATCCCTTTTGACTAGATAAAACAAAAGATAATTGGAAAGATTCTAGCCTTAAATTTGTGAAATGCCGAAGTAAATCCATGTGCAAACTAGCTTTAATATTCAGTTAAGTTGCATGTTTAGATCGTTAACTTCTGTTTAGTTTAATTAAAGATGAAAAGTAGTTAGTATCTGGCTGTATATTGATCAGAATGAGATAGATAAGTGAATGGAAAGAATTTAATTGTTAGAATAAGTAACATACTTTAGAGTTTAAAAACTTTCTCAGAAAATTCCGAAATTTTAGTTGATGAATTTAAGCCCACCTGAGATTCGTCCTTTGGCCATATATTAGTGAAGGTTGAGTTTTAACTTGTAAGTAATAATTGAAAAGGGTAATGATAGATGGGGAAGGCACTATATGACTCTTAACTTTTATTTTTCAGAAAAAATTTACCTTGTATCAATATTGATAGGATTGAATAGTCAAAACCATTAAAAATGAATTTCAAAACATATTCCTCAGTACTCTCCGCCTGCTTTTTTCTGTTATTCTCCTTCCAAGTCCAAGCAAAATATGTGGATGGGAAAATATACCTGCCGGATGGAGAAGTTATGGAATGTATGATTGACTTGCCAATTAGGGCGGCATTAAATAAGATTACCATAAAGAAAAATGAAGATGCCAAACCGGAGTCAATGTCCAGTAATGAGATTGACATGCTATTGTTAATCTCAGGGGAACAGGAAATGCTATTGAAAAGAACACAAGTTTTGAATATCAAAGCCAAAGGGACAAAACTATCGAAGGGCAAAGTGTGGTTGGAGGTGACAAAACTATGTGAGAATATTACTTCCTATCTGGGAATAGTAGAATTTGATGTTGATCGGAAGGGCTACTTTTTTGGATTATCGGTAGATGGAATGGGAGGTCATTATTTACAAAGAAAAGGGGAACACAATCCTACGGAGGTTGGATTCGTTTTTTCCAATAAACAAATTACACAGAAAGGAATTGATTCACAGCGAAAACTAAAGTTGGCCCGTTATTTCTCTAATGACAAAACATCGGAAGCGCACTTTAAAGCCAAAAAGCAGGTGTCTGAAAGTGAGATCATTGGGTACATTGATTCAATCTGTAGGTAGAATAACGAAGAAAGAAGGTTATGAACGGCGTAATATTTTTCTTTGGCTTACTTGGCGTTTTTAACGGGCTACTTCTAAGCCTTTATCTTTTCCTATTTGCAAAACAAAAAAGTCTTTCCAAATTTCTGTTGGGTGCACTGGTATTGGCATTGAGCATCCGTATTGGAAAATCAGTCCTGCTTTATTTTGATCCCGATCTTCCTAAAATCTACAAGCAAATAGGATTATCAGCTTGTTTATTTATCGGCCCTTTTTTGTTTTACTATCTCAAATCTGTACTTGCGGAAGTTAAAACAATGCCGCGCAATTGGAAATGGTCTTTGATTGGTTTATTGGCCGGAATAGTCATCGTTGGTAGTATAAGACCCTATCAATCTTATCCGCTATTTTGGAATACTTACGCGGTAAATTCAATTTATTTTGTTTGGTTCATAGGTATATGCGCAGCAGGATTCGCCTTGATCCCCCAATTGTTACGTAGTTATCAATTAGAAGGAAAACTAAAACCTGTGGAAAAATGGCTCTTGGCGGTTTTCTTAGGAAATGTAATTATCGCATCAGCATTTTTTCTAACACTTTTCGGATTCTCCATGGCCTACTATATCTCCGGTCCATTGGTGTTTTCATTTTTCCTATATCTACTGGCATTCGGTTATTTCAATACGCAATGGTTTGAGATGTCAAGCAAACAAGCTGCTGAAAAATATAGCAACAAAAAGATTGATGAGGCTTCAGCGAAAAAATTGTTGGCGCAATTGGATCAATTGATGCAAAGCAAAAAATTATATAGCCAGGATATGTTAAAGCTCGCTGATGTCGCCAATCAATTGGATATACCAGCGCATCAGCTTTCGCAATTGTTGAATGATAATCTAGGAAAAGGCTTCAAGCCTTTCATCAACGAATACAGAATCCAGGCAGCCTGTGAATTGCTGACCACCGACAATAATTTCTCTTTGGAGGGTATCGGCTACGAGGTAGGCTTCCGTTCAAAGTCTACTTTCTTTACCACTTTCAAAAAGTTAAAGCAGCTCACTCCAGCTGAATTTCAAGCGCGAAATTCGGCTAAAACCTAGTAAAACGGTTCTGTTTTATAAAATAGAACCACTGTTTTCAGCCATTTTTACCAATCGCTCATTCCTGTATGTTAGGTTTGCTTAGCTTAGACATTCTATCTGCTGGATTACTTTTATTAACTTTTATATCCAAAATTTTAAAGATGATTCGATCATTGATTTGCATTGTAATATTATTATTGTTGGGAAAACCAGTGCTTGATGCTCAGGATACGCCCCAAGGTTCTGACACTGTCACCCCTACTTTTTCCGAAAGGGAACATCAAAAAATCACAGCAACTATCGAGCTGTACTTTGAAGGATGGATGACTGGAGATACCACAAAATTGGGACAAGCTATGCATCGTACTTGTCAACTAAAAAATATCAAAGACAATGATGTAATTATTTATGATAGGGCTAAATACTTAAGTTTTTTCAAGCCTCGCTCTCGTCGTGAAAATGCGGGAGGTGAAATTATCTCTATCAATATTACGGATGACATCGCTTCAGCGAAATGTGAAATACACACCAAGGATCGGCTCTACACAGATTATTTTAATATGATGAAAATAGAGGAGCGCTGGTACATTGTAGATAAGATTGCAACGAATAAAGCAAGAAAAGATAACTAAAAATTAGAAGCATTATGAAAATTAAAAGCAGCCAAATTTTTCAACTAATATTTGTCCTCTTAATCTACTGGATACCAAATGTAGCACAGAGTCAAGATTCGATTAAAGTAGAAGACTTGAAAGCTTTCTCTTCTACATTTGACATAAATGACGGCGCGCTAATCGGTCCAGGAGCGGAAGTGCTGAGGCAAGCAGTTGCAAATGCACATGTAGTGATGTTAGGGAATAATTCAAGGAATCAGCTAGAGTCAGATTTGGATCTTGCGCTAAGTAAGGTGTTGAATAAAAACGATTTTAATACCTTGATCATGGAGACGGGCCCATCCTGCGCCAACATAGTAGATCGTTTATCGAGTCAGCAGTCAAAAAGTGTAACGGCATTCAAAAAATTAAATCAAAAGTATTATTTCGAAGCAGGGGGTTTACTTTTTATGCCTATTCCAGATCTAAAATACGAAGGCACCGCAAAATTCACGACTTATTTAAAAGAACAAGGTTGGTCCATAGGTGGATTAGGACCTGATTCATGGACAAGTTACAAACTGCTTATTGATGAATTGTATCAGAATCTGTCTATTGAAAACAAACAAGTGTACCAAAAAGATTACAAAGCTTCGATCACGCTCTTAGACAATTTGTACACTGCTATGAAAGGGCAATCCTATGACGATTTATTGGGTCTAATCAGCGGAATACAATCTTCATTGGAATTTAATAAATTCCTCGATGACATGGATTCTATTGATGGAAATACCAAATTAGTAACGGATTTGAGATATAGTATTGGCTATTGGGGGATGTATGGAAATAAAAAGTTCCATGACAAAAATGAATTGAACGCTCGGCATGCTAAGCAGCAAATGAAAGCCGCGCTTGATGAGTTTGAGTTTGACTTTAGTAAGGACAAGGTCTTGCTAAAAATGTGGCGGGGTCACTTGACGAATGGAGTAACGCCAAATGGTTTTTATGGCGTTGGGAACATGATGATGGAGCTAGCAAATTATCACGGACATAATAGTCTCAACATTGGAATACTGGGTAGATATACCATAGAAGATGGCGTATTAAAAGATGTATTGGACAAACGGGATCAAGTGCTGACTAAGCATCAACCTTTTATAGCTTTAGGGGAAAAAGACAAATGGGTGCTGGTTGACTTGCGTCCTTTTAATAAAACGTTCCATTGGGGGAACTACATTCAAACGCTGGATATGCAAAACATGATGCGGCGTTACGATATGATTATTATTCCCAAGACAGATCGTAAAGCCAAAGTTAATAGTTGAAAAAATCGAAAGGTATGAACCTATTCAGGTATAGCGCTTATTTATTTTTATTGATCTTAATCAGTACTGCTTGTAATCCAGTTATGGAAAAAAATGCAAGTATTGAAACTTTGGTGGATCCCATTCAACCAGCTAAGGAAGTGGTTATGGAAAATTTGAAGCGCCCCTGGAGCATGGCTTTTCTATCAGAGAACGAAGCTCTTGTTGCGGAAAAAGAAGGGGATTTGCTCAGGGTCAATCTGAGGACGAAATCCAGGCAGGTGATCACAGGATTTCCTGAGGATCTGGCAGATAGTTTATTGATCAAACTAGACAATTATCCAAAAGGAACCTATCCAAATGGCAGCGATGGTTTCAAAGGAAAATACAACGCGGGAATTTTCGAAGTGCTATTGGATCCAAATTTTTCAACCAATCAGTGGATCTATCTGTCTTATGTTTCAGAGCAAAATCAAAAATATGCGACGAAGGTTATCAGAGCCAAATTAAAAGATAGTGCATTGACGCAGGTGGAAACTTTATTAGTCGCCTTGCCTTACGCCGACGGTTTATTTCACTTTGGTGGCGGAATGATTTTTGGAACTGATGAAAAATTATATATCACAGTAGGGGAGCGACTGTTTGGAGACGCACTAGAACCTAGCCTACCGATTGCCCAAAACTATGAAGACCAACGGGGAAAAATATATCGCATCAATTCCGACGGAACTATCCCTTCAGACAATCCTGATTTTGGAAAAGGAGCGGTAAAAGGTATGTATGCTGCAGGCATTAGAGCTGCACAAGGTTTGACCATTGATCCACGAACCGGTGCTATTTGGTTTTCAGAGCACGGAACCATTCAAGGTGACGAACTCAACCTCTTAAGCAAAGGTGCCAATTATGGTTGGCCGGTGATTAGCACCGGAAAATATAGAGGAGGCTATGAACCGCCAAAGATGGAAGAACGAAGCTTCTTTCCACCTAAGTGGTCCTGGTACAAAACAATTGCGCCAACCGGCCTAACCTTCTACACTGGCACTGAATTTCCACAATGGAAAAATAACTTGATCGTTCCTGGTTTATCCCGAGGTAACTTTTGGAGAATGGTGATCGAAGACAATCAAATCATTAGTGTCGAAGAATTATTTATCTCGGAACCACATCGAACGCGTAAAGCGGTGCAAAGTCCGAATGGAGAATTGTACATTTTGACGGATGAGAATAATGGTAAGATTATTCGGATTGTGAATGGGGGATAGGGTCTCGGGGAAAAATCAATATTCCCCCGATTCAAGGTAGTATTGATTTTTTATTCTTGTTTGCTATAAGTTTGAATAATGGTTAAAATTTCGTCTTCGTCAAACTGACTAAAGCCCCAACCAAACTCACTCTTGGTAAGTTCTATTTTAACTTTTAATATACTTTCTGTTAATTCCAGTATTTCGTGATTCCAATCTTCCATTTGATAAAATTCTTCTGGAGAAAGTGTTAATTTTGATTTATCTAAATCCCAAGAACCTGTTACATAATTCCGGTGGTATTCAGCATCTTCACCAATAAACAATTGTGCAGAGCTATCAAGACTCTCGTTGAATGTATTACCGGCTAAACCATTAATAGTGACATTTGTGGATATCCAGCCACCTACTATCAATTCAGGGTAATTTCCAATATTTGTTTTGTTACACGATGAAATGAAAATAGCCAGAAAGATTACAATTGTCAATTTAATTATTTTCATAGTTTGCATTTTTGATTTTATGGTATCCTCTTTTAAGAACTCTTCTAATTTTAAAAACGAGCTTTTAGCTTAAATGGTTGGCTGTTAGTTGCGTTTTTTTTTTTAAGACGCCTAAAATGGAAATTCTCAAGATAGAATTTTAGAAAAACGGAATTAAATGATACTAAAATATAAAGATGAATTTGCAAGCAAAGACGCTTTTTAAAAGCAAAAAAAAATGAGTTTCAAACAATCAAACAATCCCCTTATGACTGGCAATTATTTTGAATGAACCTTACACTCAAATTTGTTAATTTTATAATTCAAAAATGAATAAAAATCTACCTAACCGTTGCTTGATAGTTAGAATTAACAATATCCAAAGAGTTTAGAACAACTAGAAATGGAAGAATCAATTAAATTAGAATTTATAGACCATGTAGCGCTTAGAGTGAAAGACATAGACTTGTCCGCAAACTGGTATGAAAAAGTTTTAGGATTAAAAAAACGCAAATTGAAAGAATGGGGAGAATTTCCGATCTTCCTATTATCAAATAAAAGTGGGGTGGCATTATTTCCTGCTAATTTGAAAGATGATTCAATAAACCAAAATTCGAGAAATGTGAAAATTGACCATTTTGCATTCAACGTGAATAGAGAGAACTTTGAAAAAGCCATTAGTAAGTATGAAGCATTAGGGTTAGATTTTCAAATTCAAGACCATTATTATTTTGATTCAATTTATACAAAAGACCCTGATGGACATACCGTCGAATTGACCACTATTAAAGTTGATGAGAAAAAATTCTATAAGTAAGTTGAAAATGGCATAGAGGTGAATCAATTGCAAGAAAAGCTTGATAAAAGAAACATACTTGACATCTAAGCTTCCAATAAAACCTCCTTTCTCGGATACAATTTAGAAAACCCCCAGCCCACAATCATTGATATCAAAAAGGACGGTGCTAGCACATCCAGTTTCTCAAAATAGGGTCCAATTCCATCCATATTTGTTACAACGAATTTAAAAAATGGCACGCAGAGAAATCCGGCTATCATAGATGCTATCGCACCTGCTTCTGAATATCCTTTCCAGAATAGAGACAATATAATAACGGGACAAAAGGAGGCGGCTATGCCCGACCAGCCAAATATGACCATCCAAAAAACGGTGCGGTCTGGGGAGTTTACTGCGATGATCAAAGCGATTGCCAGCGCAAGTATGGCCATGATTAATGTAACCCATCTAGACATTTTTGTTAAGTCCTTATCAGGGATAGTTGGGTTGAAAACTTTTTGATAAAAGTCCCGGGTTATTGCACTAGAGGCGATGACCAACAAAGAATCGATGGTGGACATGATCGCGGAAAGTACTACTGCTACATAGATAGCCACTAAAACATACGGCAAGAAATTTTCCGTCATAATGGAAAGCACACCTTCACCTGCATTCCCTAAAATAGCCTCTGGGTCTTGTCCGTTCTCTGTAAATAATACGCGGGCTAATATTCCGATTGTAACGGCCGCTGCATCGGTTAGTAGGGTAAAAATAATAGCGACCCATTTCCCTTTGTCAATTTCCATTTCGTCTTTGATCGACATAAATCGAACATAGACTTGGGGGGAACCAAGGAACCCTAATCCGATCATCGCAAAGCCAAGCATGGTGGCCACATTCATCCAAGTATCATCGCTTGTGCCCCAAATATTGGTAAGCGCAGGATCGATCAGATATAGGCTTTCGAAAATTCCTGTGGTGCCGTCCATAGAAAAGTAAACGACTATAGGTAAAAGAAGTAATCCGAAAAACATCAGTAGGCCTTGAAATAAATCAGACCAAACTGCAGCTACGAATCCGCCAATAAAAATGTAAGTCAACACGATCACAAATCCTATGACTGCACCATAATAGTAATTGATCCCCATCATGGATTCAAATGCTTTTCCCGTCACATCAATTTGAGAACTTACATAGATGATTACAAAAACAGATAGTATAGTGGAAGCTAAAATTCGGAGTGTTTTGGTCTTGGATTTAAAATGACTTTCCAAGTAATCAGGAATGGTAATGGCTTTGTATTCATCGGATTTTCTTTTAAAGCGCTTAGCCATAAACCACCAAGAAATCGCAACGCCTAAAACCTCTCCAACCACAACCCAATAGGTGGACAATCCTGAAATAGCTCCCATGCCGGTTAAGCCAATTAACAACCAGCCGGATTCTCCTGTTGCTCTCGCAGAAAAAGCTACAGCCCAGAACCCCATATTTTTTCCCCCTACATAAAAGTCACTCATACTTTTGACACGACGAGATGCGACAATGCCAATAAGGAATAAAATAAGTACGTAGATGGCTAGCGCAATTACTTTGGAGACTTCCATGTGGTTGGTTTATGGGTTAGAAAAAATAGTGCTTTGTTTACGCCATTTAAGCAGTTACCTGCTCCTCAAATAATGCAGCATTTTCTGCAACGAATTTTTCCATTGTTTTGAAAAAATTCAAAATGTCCTTATGTTCGTTTTGTCCGTTTATGGTGGTCAAGCGTATAAATTCATCTTCTTGAAATTTACCATAGCCGACCAATAATTCGGATTGTTCATATAGCTTCGTACAAATAGCTCGAGCAGGAATTCCTTTGTAATTAAAACAAATGGCTATTGTGTCATCATAACTATAGAGTGTATAGTCCTCATTATTTCTAACGTATTCCCTGGCTGTATCTGCCAAAGCAAACTGATGATCTACCAATTTTTCTAAACCTTCTGTTCCTACACTTTTCCAAAGGGTCCAAAATTTTAAAGCATCATTTCTTCTTCCGCACTGTAAGGATGTTTTTCCTAAATTGAAGTCATCGTGATCGGTTTGATATAAATAACTGGCATCATTGGAGAAAGAAGCGTGTAAATGTTTTTTATCTTTTACCACGATCAGGGAACAGGAGAGTGGTGTGCCGAGCATTTTATGTGCATTAAAACTAAATGAATCCACTAGCTCTACGCCATCGATTAAATGCTTGTACTTTTTGCTAAATAAAACCGAACCACAATAAGCACCATCTAAATGCAGCCACATATCGTGTTTTTTACAAATGGCGCTTATCGTTCGAATAGGATCAAATGCGCCCATGACGGTGGTACCTGCGGTCAAATTAACCATGACAGGTAAGCCGCCGTGCGATATATCTAGGGCAATCATTTGTTCAAGTACAGAAGGATCCACACTTCCTTTTTCATCTGTTGGAATGTATCTTACATTGTTTCTACCAATGCCACAAAAAGCGGCGTTTTTAGGAATACTATAATGAGATTCCTTTGAAGTGTAAACAATCATTTTTTCTTGAAGTCCCTTTTTGATCACGGTGCTGGATGCTGCATCTCGAGCCATTAACATGGACATAAAATTTGTCATTGATCCGCCCGCCGCAAAGGTGCCTTCCGACTTTTCATCCCAACCAAGGATATTGCAGACTTCTCTCAGTATTACTTTCTCCACACCAATTTGCGCACCAGCAGCCTTATAGGTGTACATGCT
>CALGJW010000006.1 GCA_937930025.1 uncultured Saprospiraceae bacterium
TGAGTATGGAAATGCATTGTCTGGAGTTTTTGACGTGGGATTTCGTTCGGGCAATAAAGAAAAATATGAAGTGACCGCTCAATTGGGTGCCTTCTCAGGATTAGAAGCTATGATAGAAGGTCCATTGAATAAAAAGAAAACAAGTTCTTTCCTAGTTTCTTATCGTCATTCATTTGTGGCGTTAGCAACAAATCTAGGAATTGATATCGGGACGAATGCTACTCCGAACTATAAAGACCTTTCCTTTAAGTTTGATTTTGATGGGGGAAAAACAGGGCGATTCTCCATATTCGGAATTGGTGCCACCAGCGATATTGATTTCATTGGTGCTGAATTGGGAGAAGATGATTTATTCGCAGATCCCAATTCCGATAGCTTTGCGGAATCTCAGATTGGTATCATTGGAATAAAGCACAATAAGGTGATTGGAGACAATGCTTACATCAGAACAACCATTTCAGTAAATCGTGCGAAAAATAATTTTGGAGTTAGTAATTACATCAGACCTGAATTAATAGAAACCTATGACTCCACCATTATTGAAGATGTCGTAGATCAATTGGTTTTGAATTCCTATTACAACTTAAAAAAATCTGCGAGATGGACAGCAAGGGTGGGGATCACTTTACAGCAAACCAATTTGAATAGTGTTTTTAAGGCGCGAGATGGTGCCATAAATTCAGAAGATAATTTAAGGACATTTGTTAATTATAGAGATGTAGACGGTGGCTTATTTTTGATTCAACCTTATATGCAACATAAAGTAAAGATTAGTAAAAAGGCAACTTTAAACGTAGGTTTGCACGGCCAATTTTTGACAGATAACAAAACCGGAATTGTAGAGCCTAGACTAGGATTAAAATACCAGGTAGGGAAAAAATCTGCCTTAAGCTTTGGATACGGTTTACATGCTCAAACAATTCCGTTGCCCTTGTATTATTTGCAGACTCCTTTGTCGGATGGAACCCATTTGCTGACTAATCAAGATTTAGATTTTACAAAAGCACATCATTTCGTTGTTGGTTATGATAATAAATTCGCGACCAATTGGAGAGCCAAAGTGGAGACCTATTACCAACATCTTTTTGATGTACCGGTGAGTCATGTAGAGGATCCTTTTTCTCTTTTGAATATTGGAGCAGATTTCGCTTTCCCGTCGATCGATAGTTTAGTGAACGATGGAACTGGAAGAAACTATGGATTGGAGCTGACAGTAGAAAAATTCTTCAGTGATGGTTTCTATGGATTATTAACCGGTTCTGTTTTTCAAAGTAAATATACTGCCAGTGATGGAATAGAAAGAAACACAGCTTTCAATAATCAATATGTCGCTAATTTATTGGCGGGAAAAGAGTTTAAAATAGGTAAAACAAAAAATAATAGTTTTTCAATAGACTTTAAAGTGACCAATGCTGGAGGTAGATTTTTCACGCCGGTGGATTTGGAAGCTTCAATGCTTTCTGGAAACGAAATATTGAATGAGGCTCAGGCGTTCACCGAACGCTATGAACCCTACTTTAGACTTGACTTGAAGTTCGGAATAAGAGTGAATAGCAAAAAGAGGAAATTAAGTCAGCAGTTCTTTATTGATCTTCAGAACATAACTAACAGGGAGAACATCTTTGTCAATCGATACAATCGAAATACAAATCAAGTTAACCAAGTTTTACAATCTGGTTTTTTTCCTGATATTCTTTACCGCATACAATTTTAAAATTATGAAAATTGCAATAATATACGGTCATCCAAATCCATCCAGCTATTGCTACGCACTTGCAAACGCTTATGTGGAAGGTGCGATGGAAGCAGGCGCAATGATTAGAAAGATTGAATTGGCTAACATGGATTTCGACCCAGTTTTGAAGTTTGGTTATAAGCAAAGAATGGAAGAGGAAGCAGATTTAGTTTGGGCAAAGGAATCCATCCTCTGGGCAGACCATTTAGTGTTTGTTTATCCCATGTGGTGGGGCACAATGCCTTCATTGTTAAAAGGATTTATCGATAGAGTATTTACACCGGGATATGCATTCAAATACATCAAAGGTTCTTATTTCAATGAAAAATTATTGAGTGGAAAATCTGCTAGGGTGATCGTGACTTCTGATGCCCCAACTTGGTATGCCATGTTCACTTGGCGTAATATGGCCAAGATTCAAATGAAGAAAACGATATTAGGGTACTGTGGAGTGGGACCGATCAGATTCACTCAGTTCGGATCTGTAAAATGGAAAAAACCAGCACAGCTCGAAAAATGGATTTCAAAAGTAAATAAATTTGGAAAAGCGCTGAAATAGTATTTGGACTTAGATAGTTTTATTGATTAACTTTGAGTGATGTCAAAAGAGAGTAGAAGGATATTAGGTTTTGATGACCGGTGGTTGATGATCATGGGTATTCCCGTGGTTGCCATCATGATGAACACCCTTCTTTTCGCTACTGAAACTAATATTCCGTTCCTGCCTTGCTTACTTATTTCCTTTGGGTACACCACTTCCTTTTGGTTGCTTTTTAGACAAGGATATGTTGTTTTGCTAAAAAGATTTGGAAAACCAGAGGACGTCATTAAGCGATTGATTTGTACGGCGATGATGGCCATCGCTGGCTACTTGGTAATCAATTTTCTGGTAGAATGGTTCATAAAAGATTTTCTTCAGTTAGTATTTATAATGGATCAAAGGTTAAAGGCTATTGCTAGTTTTTTGTTTATCACAATAGTTATGGGAATTTATGAAGCTTTGATCTTGACAAATCGTTGGAAGCAGGTAAGCTTGGAAAAAGAAATGTTGATCAAAGAAAACGTCAATTCTCAACTAGAAGGATTGAGAAATCAAGTGAATCCACATTTTTTGTTTAATAGCTTAAATACGCTAGCTTCAATCATTCCAGAAAATCCAGACAAAGGCGTTGACTTCGTTACCAAATTAGCAAAGGTTTATCGCTACATGTTGGAAGGAAGAAACGAGAATTTAATTCCCTTGCATGAAGAGTTAGAATTTTTAAACGCTTATTCATATTTATTAAAACAAAGATTTGGAGAGAATTTACATATCTCAATTAAATTGGAGGATTCAGTAAAGGATAAGTTGATAATACCGCTTTCACTACAACTAACTTTTGAAAATGCAATCAAGCATAATATTATTTCAAAAGACAAACCTCTGTTGTTGGAGATTTTCATTGGCGAAAAAAATAAATTGGTTGTAAGAAATACCTTGCAAAAGAAAAAGGTGTTAGGGAAATCAACAAAAGTAGGACTACAAAATATTATCAACAGATATGCTTTCTACACAGACGAAACAGTAGATGTTGTAAGCTCTGTGAAATACTTCTCCGTCATGCTTCCATTAATAAATAAACAAAGAGTAAATCATGGAGCGTAGCTTGAAAGTCGTTATCATCGAAGATGAACCACCAGCTGCAGCACGTCTTGAAAAAATGCTGCTAAAAGCTAGGCCAAATCTTCAAGTAGTCAAGCATCTAGATTCAGTTATTGAAGGAGTAACTTATTTTAAAGATGCTCCTGATTTGGATCTCTGTTTTATGGATATCCAGTTAGCAGACGGCATTAGTTTCGAAATATTATCACAAGTAGAAATAAAAGCTCCAATCATTTTTACAACAGCTTATGATGACTATGCGCTTCAAGCCTTTAAGGTAAATAGCCTAGATTATCTTCTTAAACCTATCGACCAAATTGATTTAGAAAAGTCGCTCGACCAATTCGATCTATACGAAGGCCATCATGGAAAGATTGATGAATCCGTTCTAAGTGAATTGTTGATCTCTCTTCAAAAGAAAAACTATAAAGAACGATTTCTAATAAAATCCGGCCAACAACTTTCCATCATCCCAATTGCTGAGATAGCCTATTTTGTCTCTGACGGAGGGTATGTGCAGCTAACAACTAAAAAGGGCGGAAAACATTTAATAGAATATTCATTGGATAATCTTTCAGATATGTTGGACCCCAATCATTTTTACCGTATCAATCGGAAATTTATTTTGGCTATAGATGCCATTCAGAAAATTAGTAGTTATTTCAATAGTCGACTTAAGCTCCAATTGAATCCTAGTGTAAAAGAAGATGTGATTGTCAGTCGCGAAAGAGTAGGGGATTTTAAGCGATGGTTGGATCGGTAATGTAAACGAATGACGAATTTCGAATGACGAATTTCGAATTTCGAATGACGAATGACGAATGCCGAATGACGAATTTCGAATATATTTTGATCGAAAGGCGTGGTCGAATAGTTGTGATCGAATATTTGTGAAGGAAGAATTTTAAGCCCCAGCGGGGTGGAATATTTATAGCTTCACAAAGTCACATCTCGTCAAGCCCCAGCGGGGTGAAATATTTATTATCACCATGCTATCGTCCTAGCTTCGTTCAAAGTAAAAACCTGTCTGGCCGCCAGGCGAGAATTAAAAAGAGACGCAATACATTGCGTCTGTACAAAAGTTTCGAAAGACGAATCCTAATCAATTTTGACCGAAAGACGTACTCGAATAGTTGCGATAGAATATTTGTGAAGGAAGAATTTTAAGCCCCAGCAGTACACCTTAATTTATTTAATTCCTTGAAAATCAGTTTTTTTAATTAAATTAGCTGTTCACAATATTCGAAAACCAACATATAAACAATGGCTACTTATTACACTCCTTCTGGGAAAGTCTCTCCCATGTCTTACATTTACTTTATCCTTGTTGCATTAATTGCCCTTCCTATTCTCGGATTAATTTACGCCTATGCGATCTGGTACATTCCATTTATTTACATCAACTTTATCATCGCAGGTTGTTTTGGACTAGGGGTTGGATTCCTGATTAATTTTGTAGTGGTAAAATTAGGGAAGGTTAGAAGCAAAATGTGGGCGATGATTTTTGGAATTTTAGCTGCATTTATCGCTTTGTATTTTCATTGGGTGTCTTGGGTGGACTTAGTAATAAACGCCGGGGAATCTGACGGATCTCAAATGATTGTTACTAGTAATGTGCAATTTGGTCAAATCTTTAGTTTGGCTATGAATCCTGGTGCGCTCTTTTCTATTATTGGGGAGATCAATGAATTTGGAACCTGGGGATTTAAAAATACCGCAGTGTCCGGAACCTTCTTGACAATCATCTGGATCATTGAAGCCTTGATCATAATAGTTGCGGCATTCCTGCTTTCCAGCGGAGCGGCCGATGAGCCTTTCTGTGAAGAGAATCAAAAATGGTTTGATCGAAAAGATCTGGCTCCATTCGCTTTTGTCCTAAATCCTACTACTGTTGTTAAGGAATTAGAATCAGGTAATGAATCTGTTTTCGATGAAATCGGTAGGCCTGAAGAAGGAGGAGAAAATCCTAATTTCAGTAAGTTTACATTGTATGCAAATGAAACTAACGAAAATTATCTTTCCATAGAAAACCAGCGATCCAAATTAAATGATAAAGGAGAGATTGAGTTTGATGCAGAACCTGTTGTCAATTATATTTCAATTTCTGAGGCACTTAGTAAAAAATTGGAAGGCGCAGCCTAATGCTTTGGTAATATTATAAATTCCTCCACAGCTCTTTTTCTTCCGGTGATTATCTCCAAATGATATTTACCGGAAGGAAGATGCTGCAGGGAGATAGCTTGATCAAGGTGTTGACCCTTCCCAGTTTCCCTTAGGGCAATTTTACCCGATGCATCAATTACACTAAGCATGTACCCACTACTTTTCCCTAAATCATATTTAATATTGATGAAATCAATCGATGGGTTTGGAAATAACTCAATGTTGTGCTCTAAGGCAGATGCGTCATATGTGGAGGAGGATTGGTCCGCTATAGTGCTCACATAAACATAGTCTACCAACTGGTAAAATATTTCATCATCTTCTGCATAAGGATCTGTTATAAGCAGTCGCAATTTATAATCTCCAGTTTGTGTAAAAGTAACTTCGGAATTCAATGCATTTGGATCTGAAAAAAGGACACCACTTGGACCCTCCATCACCTTCCATTCAATCTCAAAGCTACTATCTGTTTGACCATTCTTATCATAAGAACCATTAAGTATTTCGGGTGTATTTACAACTGCTTCAAAGTTTTCTCCTGCATCAATATAGTAGCCTTGGGTGTCATCTGCGTAGGGCCAAGGCGGTGTTCTAGTAGCTTCATAATGTCTTCTAAAAAAATCATATCTAGCATTCGTAAATTCGGATGGATTACTATGACCTTCAGTAAAACTATGTACCATGATTTTTGGACCAGGCAATTGGTTGAAAGCCATGTACCCAGTTGCAGGCGGACAAGTCAAATCTTGATAACTTATAAAATTATAACTAGGACCATTAAAAAATGCAGCTGAATTTACCCCATCATAGTAGGATGTCGCTTCAGCAGTTGCTTGCAAGTGAGCAGCAGTTCCATTTGTTATGTGAGAAAGATTTAGGTAGTATGGAAAACCACTAGCCTGTCCTTCAAGGAATCCAGCATGCGAGCATAAAGCGGCTATCGATTGTAGCATTAGATTCACTCGATCATCAATACCTCCGACCAATAAACTTAAACCAGCTCCTTGACTTGTGCCTATCAAACAAACATTTTGCTGATCAAAGTCATCTCGAGTATAGATATAATCGATCAATCGAATCGCACCAATAATCGCAAACCGATAATATAATTCTTCTCGATCTGTTCGATTATCTGGTGAGTATGCATTGGGGTCATCTTCTCCTGGAGGAGCGTCGTGAATCGTAATCGCCGCGGAAATCATCCCAGCTCGCTCTGCAGTAAAATTGTCGTTTTGCACCACATCTCCACCGGAGCCAAAAGGAGGGAGTGTGATGGAAGCTGGATGTGGCCCAGGCGATTTGGGAATAGAAATAAATCCATATACCCTACGATCATCAATATTAGCCAAGCTTATTCTATAGGAGATTGTATAGTCATCTTCTTCCTCGAAGGTTAATTCAGGATCAAGTGGAATTGCGTTGGATAATTGAATTTGCGATTGCCAAAAAGATTGAAAATCTGAAGGAACGGGCAAAATTGGTTCTATATCGTTTGGAGAAAATGTAACCGCCGTAAGATCTTGGTCAGCGTCTTGATTAACCACGCAATAAACAAAACCAGGGTGGTTCAGTGTAAAGTTTATTTTGGAAACTTCTCCTGGCGTATGATCTGTAATCGTTCCAGTAAGCAAGGTGTCTGCAAATTCCCCGTAGGTAATAAACCATTCAATCGGATCGTCATCGTCAGACTGAACTATGAATTCCATGGCCTCCCCTGCTAGGTAATAAGCCGTATGCTTATTAGGGGCAACTGATATGTCCGCTAGTAGAAAATTCGGAAGTATCGATAAAAAGATAATAACCAAAAGGTTATACCTGGGAGTATGGGTCATGGCTAAAGTTTAGCGTTGATGTTGGATGCTTATTGGAAGGGGATACGAAATTAGGAATACCTATAGAATTGACAAAAAATTGGTGAGCTATTTCAAAGAAAAGACTTAAAATAACCTATTTAGGGTAATGAAATTACATAGTTAAAAGGAGTAGAAAAATTCTCCTAGAAAAATGGTCAGATTGAAATTCTTCTTGAGGTATCAATGCTGCAGTTACTAGCAGGAGTGTTTTATTCTCGCCTATCAGAAACTCCATTTAATTCTCAAGTAGCCTACTTTAGTCGGACTTTCATAGTTGTCAACCACTTTCTGAAATAATATCTGACCCACTAGATTGATGTCCACATTTTGTGCGATGGAGTAAGTGAGAGTAGGGTTGAAAAAAAGTGGATGACTATCTACGGGTGAATAGATTAACGCAAGGTTTCCTGATATGATTGGATTGAAAGGGTAGGAAACTGAAGTTATAACGGACCATTTGTATGGGTAAAGATTTCTTGCGGAAAGCTCAAAGGAAAACAAATCGGCGTTTACATTTTGACTGGCATTGTACAACATCCCAGCTGATAAAAAGATTCCTTTTTTGAAGGAGTAGTCAAAACTAATCGTTCCGGTAAAAGAGTTGGCAATAGAATCATTGGTCGAAATAAAAGTAGAAGCTTCGCCCTTAAATCCGACCTGTTTCAAACTTCCTGCCCAGCCTAATCCAAGCACTGCATCACTATAACTCCAGCCCGTTAGAATCTGGAAATCATAATTCCATTTGTTTAATTTAAATAAAAACCCAGCCACGATCTCATCAGGATCATCAAAAGCTTTGGCGGCAAATTCTATACTGCTAGTAAAGCCAGTATAATATTTTATTCTTAGGGCATCCGAACCAGGTCGTTCTTCATAATCAAAATCTGTAAAAGAAAAAGCATTGAAAATATCATGCGGATTCCAAATGGTATTGATTCCCCAATTGACACGCTGTCTTCCCAATCTGATTTCTAATTTATCTTTAGAGTATTCAAAATATAAGCGATCTAAAATACTATGTAGAATGACTTCGTCGCCAATATTTAATAATTGCATGTTCAATACATCATTTCCCGATGTTTTTAAATTGTCTTTAAATCCCGGAAGTAATCGGGTGAATTCTCCAAAGAAAAAGCGATTTCTCATCTCCGCCCGGAAGGTGATATTGTCACTGGGATACCACTTGAAGTTTAATCTATTGTGCAAGAAATTATCAGTAAACACGCTGGAGCCAATTCCGGGAAAACTAGTGGAGAACAATCCTTGCATGGATTTAGCGTAACCTGTGAGCGCCCAATTTTTTGGTTTTTCTTCTTCGGCGGTCTGAGCAATTAAACCAAATGATGATAGGATTAGTAAGCAACAAATAATTGCCATGCGAAGATTAATCAAAGTTTTTTTTGTCAGATTCATTTACAGACTAAGATTTGCGAATGTCACTATCAATTTTACCATCTACCAAATTGACTACTCGTCGCGCTCTGTCGATCACCCTTTGATCATGGGTAGAAAAAACGAAAGTGATTCCTTCTTTCCTGTTTAATTCAGCCATGAGGTCCAGCAGGCCAGCGGTTGATTCAGAGTCCAAATTCGCAGTAGGTTCATCTGCTAATATAAACGCAGGTTTGGAGGCCAATGCACGTGCTACCGCAACTCTTTGCTGTTGTCCGCCTGATAACTCCGATGGCCGTTTGTCCAACTTGTCACTTAGGCCGACTGCCTCTAAAAGTTCCTTCGCTCTGGCTTCTCTTTCGACTTTATCTCTTTTTTGAAGTACCATGATAAACTCAACATTTTCTAAAGCAGTCAAAACTGGGATTAGATTATACGCTTGGAAAACAAAGCCAATTTTTTCCTTCCTAAAATCTATCATCTGATTGTCGGATAGCTCAGAAATGTCTTTGCCGTCAATGACAATTCTTCCCTTCGATGGACGATCCAATCCTCCGATGATATTGAGCAGGGTAGTTTTACCGGAGCCAGAGGGACCTACGATTGCGGTAAATTCTCCTTTTTCAATTTCAAGGTTAACCCCACGCAAAGCATGCACTGGAATTTTATCCGGATTGTAAACCTTTTCAATATTATCAATAGTTATAATTGCCATTTTCGTCTGATTAATATTTCGATTAAATAGAATTAAATTTTGCGAATTGCGTCAACTGGTCTGAGCTTCACCGCTTTAATAGAAGGATAGATGGCAGCTAAAAGTGAAGTCACAATTACAGCTATCATAAGCATGAAATAAATGCTAGTATCCAATTCAGTTTTGATCATAGTCTCCAATCCAAATTTTTCAACTCCTTTTGCAAAAGAACCGAGATCGATTCCATGTTTTCCGAAGTAATTGACCGTTAGCCAACCCAGGAATAATCCGATGGGCGCTCCGATAAGCCCAAGCAATAAGGTCTCCAAAACGATCATGAAAAATATGCGCAACTTATTCATGCCCACCGCCATTAACATCCCTATTTCTCGATTTCGTTCTAGCACCGCCATCAGCATAGTGTTGATAATGCCAAAGATGATGGCCATCATAAATATCGTACCGAATATCGCAAGAGAGACGCCGAGCTGTTGCTCATATAATTTAACTTGAGGACTTATTTCTCGGTAATCCTCGAAAAATAAATTTGAATATTCCTGGCTGTATTTTTCTTTAATGCTAGCGAGTTGTTCGGTGTCATTTATTAAGAATGCAATTTCATGTATCGCATTTTTATTTGCTAAAAGTCGATTAATATCTTTTTGATTGACGAAAACCTGACTTAAGTCAAGCATCGTATTTCCGGTTTTAAATATGCCGGCCACTCGGAAGGAAGCCGTAGTCACATCACCAGTAAGAGATTGAAATTGCAGTTCTACTTTTTTACGCAACTTTAATTTTAGTTTTGTTGCAAGCTCTTGGCTGATTAAAATTTCATTTTTCTTTTTTCCACTAAGAAAATTACCTTCTATTATTTTTTCATCTAGCTGTGTCACTGGAAGTTCATCAGCGATAGATATTCCACGGATGGTAATTCCTCTTGCTGCTCTTGGAGACCGAATCATTCCATTCACAACAGAACGCCCAGTTACGACTTTG
>CALGJW010000007.1 GCA_937930025.1 uncultured Saprospiraceae bacterium
ACTCAGCAGGAAAAGCGGAGGTCATGAAGTCAGAATTTTTTAGGAGATTGGGATTCAAGGCCGATACTGGCCCGCCGGTAGTTCCCAAAGTCGCAAAGTGATTTGGATTAGGAATGGCTACTCCTTCTAATCGCCAAAGTACTCCGGTTGGAGAATTTCCACGGATTACAATATCATTTCTGGAATCATCTGCAGTGGCCACACCGGCAAAATTAGACACCAACCTACTGACATCAGAACGCCCTCCAGAATATCTGTTTACTTCCTCCATTGAAAATGTCTTAGAGGATACCATCGCCAATTCATTGATTGCCTTATCTTTTTCTGAACTTGCAATAACAACTACTTCCGTAAGATCATTGAACGATTCCTCCAATTTAAAATCCATTACGACCTCCTTTCCTGCTGAAACAATTACGTTAGGAATAGTAATCGGTTCGTACCCTAAATAGCTGATTCTAAGTACATGCCTTCCAAGCGGAACATTTGTAATTTCATAAGTTCCATCCAATTCTGAAATAGTACCTACAACGGGATCAACAGAAATAATTTCGATGGTGGCTCCAATCAATTCAATCTCCGCATCCGCGTCTATTACCTGACCTCGGATAGTTTGAGTGTTTTGAGCGAAAGTTGCTTGAGCAAGCAATAGAGAAAAGAATAGAACTACTAATTGTATAGGTGTTTTCATGACCTTTTGGTTTTTTATTAAACAGTATTTGAATACTGCAATAATGCAATGAAAACTAAGTGGACGAAAGGGATTTCTGGTGAATTGTAGAAATCTAGGGTTGAACTGTAGACTAAATAGAAAATAATCAAAAATTACAATTCGAAACTAAAATAGCCCCGGCATGCAAGGCATATCGAGGCTACTTTTATATCTTTCTTTTGGAGTCTTGTTTTGAGGTATCTCTTGCGTCAGAAACTTAACGAAACCAATCTCCAGCAAATGCTTCGTCAAATAATTCATCTAGATAATTGGACCGTGTTGTACTAGAGTATTGCAATTGGCAGCCACCTATCCCTGACGCCATAATGCTTCGGCATTGGCCATTTCGATCCAGAGATTCTCTATGATCCCGAATGAGTTGGCAGTGTCCTAATTCATGAAAAACCACCATTTCTCTCCATAGATTAGTGGCGCTGTTCCAAAATGTTTTATCAATAGTGACTAGTTCAGGCTGTTGAGAATGATAATTACATCTACCGGCAACATCTGTTTCGCTTATTTCTGAAATCTGTCCAACAATCCCCTGAGCTGACAAATCAATCGAGAGTCCTCTTTTAAGCGCCTCGTCTTCAAATTTTTCGAAAAACGGCCAAAGGGCTTCATCAACTTGGGGGTAAGTCTTTTCATTAACCTCTTGTGTCCTTTCTTCAGCACTCACTAAATCATCAGCGGTGCAACCTTGAAATATAAAAAAGAAGAGCATAAACAATTGGATAAGTCGCATAGGTTGGAGTTGTTGGTTAAGTAGACTTTATCCATATTTTTTCCTTGGATAACTGTTTTCAAGCGTTGAAAATTATCTCTCAGAAAATAAAATTGAGCTCTTATTGGATTTTGGTGGATAGCTGACATTTGGGGCGCGAGGCGCCGGTTCTTGGTTCTAGGGACGAATTTATTTTGAGTCGAATAACCGGTGAGTGGGTGGAAAGGTCTAAAGATTAAAAAGTTTAGGTCGAATATATTTTGAATCGAATAACGGTCAGTGGGTGGAAGGGTCTTTTTTACGAGTCGGGCTACAATCCTTTTACTTCAATAGTCTCGCTCTTTTTCAGCTGCTGCATATGCTTTGGAATAAAACTCAGAATAGCTTTTTTTACAATATTTATTTCTGGCTGTTTTACCGTAAATCGATGATAGACTAAGCTAATTTCTCTTCCGGGTGCAGGTTCTTTAAAAGGTCTAACTTTTTCTTTTCGCTTTGCGGAAAAACCCTTACTGGCCAACTCCGGGATGATGGTGATTCCTCCGAATTGTTCTACTAAATTGATGATTGTTTCGATGGAACCAGCATTATATTTTATCTTGGGATTTAGTTGATTTTGTAATTCGCAGAGATCGATTACTTGGTTTCGTAAGCAATGGCCTTCTTGTAACAACCAAAGTTTTTCTAAGTCCAAATCGGCAGGTACCAAGAACTGCTTTTTCGATTCATTAGATCCATAGACCAAAAATTCTTCGAAATAAATTGGCTCGTATTTAAGTGCCATGTCTTCAACAGGTGTAGCAAAGATGGCAAGGTCCAAATTATCTCTTCCTATTTTCTCTATTAAACTTTGTGTGGTTCCTTCTTCTACTTCAATTTTCAAAGATGAATTATTAGCTTGCAAAACAGCTAAGAACTTTGGCAGAAGATATGGTGCTACAGTAGGAATTATTCCTAGTCTTATTTTTCGGTCCACCGAAATCTCTTGGCCGGCAAAAGCCATCATAGTATTATAGTGATGGACTATTTTTTCCGCATGAGGAAGGAGCTCTTTTCCAAAATCTGACAACTCAACCGGCGATTTTTGTCTAAGAAATAGTTTCTGGCCTAATTTATTCTCAAAGTTTTTGATGGCCATCGATATCGCAGGCTGAGAGACATTACAAAATTCTGCCGCTTCGCGATAATTGGAGCGCTGCGCTAAAGCAATGAAATAGTTCAAATGCTGGATATTCATAAGGAAAACTAATGGATTAATACGAAAATAAGACTTTCTTATGAACCTAATGCCTAGATAGGCTTCAAACTATTCAAAATCCGTATTTTGCAACGTATTTTTGCCCATTGAAAGAAACGTATTTCTGATCCTAGCGTTTATAATATTATGAGTAGTATTCAAACAGCAGAGCGAGTATCGCATACAGATTTATCTGATAACTATGTTTATCAACGTTCTTTGTTAGCCTATGTGGAATGTGCTAAGATGGTACATGGAGATATCCTTGAGCTAGGAACTGGATCCGGATACGGCATTGAGCATATATCGAAGGTTGCCGATCGATTTGTAACTATCGATAAGTTCGACAATAATTTAGATTTTTCTGCTTATCCCAATGTTGAATTTTTACAACTCACCTTACCGGATTTGAGTCATTTTGAAGATAACTCATTTGATTTTGTCATTTCATTCCAGGTAATCGAACATATTGAAGACGATTACGCCTATTTAAAAGAGTCCGCGCGAGTGTTGAATCCAGGCGGAAAGTTGATTATCACTACTCCCAATAAGAAAATGAGTATCACTCGTAATCCTTGGCACATTCGAGAATATACCATTGCAGAACTAAAGGAAGCTTTTCTTAGATACTTCCAATCGGTTGACGCACGAGGTGTTTTCGGTAATGAAAAAATAATGGAGTACTATGCGAATAACAAAGCCTCCGTGGAAAAGATTACTCGCTTTGACATTTTCAACTTACAATACAGATTACCAAGATCCATTCTACAAATTCCTTACGATATTCTGAATCGTAGAAATAGAAAGAAATTATTGAAGGAAGATAACTCATTAGTGGCTTCTATCAAAATGGAAGATTACCGACTGTCAGAAGCAGCAGAAGGTTGCTTTGATCTTTTCTATATCGGTACAAAATAAGAAGTGCTTAATCGAATATATTTTGATCGAAAGAGGTACTCGAATACCTGCAATTGAATATTGGTGAAGGAAGAATTTTAAGCCCCAGAGGGGTGAAATATTTATTATTACCATGCTATAGACATAGTTTCATTCAAAGTCAAAACCTGTCTGGCCACCAGGCGAGGTGTAGCAAGAGACGCAATGCAATGCGTCTGTACAAATTTAAAAAGTGTCGAAAATTTGGCGATCGAATTGATGGCGATCTCAGCCCGAAGGAATCCGCATAAAAAATAAAAAGTAAAATGATTACTTGTCAGAAAAAAAAGCTTTCCGCAAGGATAGCAAGCCCAGCAATGGTCCTATTGCCAAAACAATAAAAATGAAATTAGCTGGAATTATTTGCTCTAACTGTTGAAGTAATAGTAATGAAATAATAGTAATCGAAAAACCTATGCAGTTTACGAGCGTTAAGGAAGTCCCACGATTTTCAGGCTTAGCATGTTTGGCAACTAGCGTTGAAAATTGCGGAGAATCGCCAATGATAAAAAATCCCCAAGTAAATAAAAAGAAAAGGAAAAGGCCTATTGGGAATTTAAACATAAACACAGTTGCAATACAACATAAAAGTGAACTAAGTAAAAAAGAAAAACTTGTTTTTGCTGATCCAAATTGTTTTGCAAAATATCCACTTGCTACACAAGCTATCGCGCCAACAGCAATTATAGCAAAAGAATAGAATGAAACATTCAAAGATGCCTCTGGATGAGTTTGATTGTAATAGCCAATTATAAAAGGAAGGAACGCCCAGAAAGTATATAGTTCCCACATATGTCCGAAGTAACCGAATGCTGCTCCTTTAAATTTTAAGTTCTTAAAATCTTCGATAAATTTTTCAGAATTAAAAGCATCTTGTTTTTGTCTCATTGGCCCATCTCCTACAAAAATAAAAAGCATCAAAGCGCCAAAGGTTGACAATATACTGATGGCAATAATCACCCAAGACCAAGGATAGCCTTTGACCACATCTTTTAAGAGATGAGGAAATGCGGTACCTAAAACCAATGCGCCAACTAGAAAACCTAAGGCAACGCCAAGTCCATCTTTTCGATAGTCTGAGGCGATTTTCATTCCGATTGGATAAATTCCTGCAAGCGTAAAACCTGTGAGAAATCGCAATATTGAAATGGATAGAACGGATTGACCTGGAAGTAATAAGCCATAATTTAAAAAAGCTCCTAACAATCCGGCTAGTAAAAATACTTTGGAAGGGGAAAATCGATCCGCAATTAAAAAGAAGGCCAAAACAAAGGTTCCAATAATAAAACCTAACTGAACAGCTATGGTCCATTGAACTACTTGATCCCCATCGATACCATTGGCTAATCCGAGCTCAGCAATCACAGCATTACCGGCGAACCAAAGGCTTGTACAGCAAAATTGTGCAATGATAATAATTGGTATTACCGCTCGTTTAGACATAGATCAAAGAAACAATAAAAATTTAACAGCTTATTAAGACTAAGGAACTACCCCATTCCGTCTTAAGATTGAACCTTAACGATACTCACCCAATCAAAGATTGATCAAAAACTAGCACGAGACTTAAAAACTCCCGAAAAATCGCCTTGAAAACGACGGAATTACCCAAAAACCTAGCCTTATTCAAATATGATGGTTAATTTACACACTGTTACATTTAATAAAAGTTTTACCCAATTAATCATGAGGATTTTAAAAATCTTTAGCTTTTGTTTGTTGTGCAGCACCATCGGATGTTATTATGATGTAGAAGAAGAGCTGTACCCTACCACTGGATGTTCTACAGATGACATGAGTTATCAAAATGATATCCTCCCTCTCATAGATACAAATTGCTATCAATGTCATGATGCTGCCAATAACTTTGGTGGAATTACGCTGGAAGGCTATGATGCGCTCAAGACTTATGCAGACAATGGCCAATTGGTTGGCGTCATAAGTCATGCAGCTGGATTTAGTCCCATGCCCCAAGGAGATCCAAAATTACTGGATTGTGAAATTGAAAAAATTGAAGCTTGGATTAGCCAAGGAACATTAAACAATTAAACAACCAGAGGATGATCAAAAAAATATTAGCCTTTTTAGTAGCATTCGGAATATTTGGTGCCATTGCTGGCCTCTACCAGTTTTCGAAAACGAATGATAAAATCGCAGATTTGAAAGTCGACGCTACTTTGAGTTCGACATCATTGTTTGATGAATTTAACACTGATGAAACAGCGGCCAACACTAAATACTTAGACAAAATAATTGAGGTAAGCGGTAAAGTGGTTAGCGCAGAAAATAAAAACGATCAATCAACCATCTATCTTGAAACTGACGATATGATGGGAACAGTACTCTGTCAATTAGAACGTAAATCAGATAAACTACCAGAGAAAGGAACGAATGTTTCCATCAAAGGAATTTGTTCTGGATTCTTAACAGATGTAGTATTAGTTAGATCCATGATCATAAATAAATAAAAATAGTTATGAAATATTTTTTGAAAATATCTTTAGTCTTGGTAGCCATTGTTGTTGCGAATAATGCTTTTGCGCAAGTTCGTTACTTTTCTAAAACGGCTGAGATTTCCTTTTTTAGCTCGACTCCCATTGAGGACATTGAAGCGGTTACAAATTCTGCCTCCACAGTAATTGATGTAAGTTCAGGAAAAATTCAATGGGCTGCTCTAATCAAATCTTTTCAATTTGAAAAGTCATTGATGCAAGAGCATTTCAATGAAAATTACATGGATT
>CALGJW010000008.1 GCA_937930025.1 uncultured Saprospiraceae bacterium
AAGAGGATTAGTAATCCACGATCCAACACAGAGATCAAACTATCCTGCCGGTAAAACCCTAGGCCGCTCAAATTTGCCCTTAGGTAAAACATTAGTGCAATCAAACTTTGGTTGAATCCCATTAAGAGAAGTAACTCCCAGTGCTCCGGGAAAAATCCAATCCACCAACCTGCTGCAATCATGACAATAAAATAGGCAACAAGCAACAGGCTTTTTATTCCAAGAATATTTGGAAGCTGCATACCAATGTCCGCTCGATTTAAAGCAATATGTCTATTGCTATAGTTCTGTAGACCAAAATCATTGATGATGTAAAAGAGATAAGTGAAGTTAAAAAGTGCGAAATACAACCCATAAATATCAGGGCCCACTACATTTTGTACCGTTCGGTCAATGCCAAATATGTACAAAGGTTTAACCAGTAGATTGATACCTACCAGCAAAATTAGATTAGTGGAAAATTCCCTCTTCATACTTGGTTGATGAATAGCGTTCCACGAAAGTAAACCTATTCTTCAAAGTTTGGGATATTCCCGTTACAAGGTTTCCTTGATAAAGTTGGTCATCTTGGTGTACAAGTGCAATCTGGTATTACCTCCGAAAATTCCATGATTTCTATTCGGATAGTAATAAGTGTCAAATTGCTTATTCGCATTAATTAATGCATTGGCCATTTCGGTGGTGTTTTGCCAATGCACATTATCATCTGCGATTCCATGTACCAAAAGGTAACTACCTTTTAATTGATCGGCGAAGTAAACCGGAGAGTTGTCTTGATATCCTGATTCATTTTCTTTTAGGGTTCTCATGTAGCGCTCAGTATAAATAGAATCATACCATTTCCAGTTGGTTACTGGTGCAACGGCAATGGCCGACTTGAATACATCTGCACCTTTCAGTATGCACAAAGAAGACATATACCCTCCGTAAGACCATCCGAAAATTCCAATTCTTGAGCTATCAACATACGCTTGTTCTGCAAGATATTTTGCGGCGGCAATTTGATCTTCTGTTTCATATTTACCCAGCTCTTTGTACGTCATTTTTTTGAATTCCTCTCCTCGGGCACCAGTTCCTCGATTGTCCACACTAACCACGATATATCCTTCTTGCGCCAACATTTGAAACCACCAATAATTAGCGCCACCAAAACTATTTTGGACGGTTTGTGAACCTGGGCCTCCATACACATACATGAAAACTGGATACTTTTTCGTGGCATCAAAGTTTTGTGGTTTGATGATCGAGGCATTCAATTGGATAGCTGGATCAGCGGAAGGGACCTTTATGAATTCTACCGGTGTTGTTCCGTAGTCAGATTGCAAGGTAGCGACATTTGTATTTTCTTCAAGGGATCTTATCACCTTGCCAGACAAGTCCATCACATTATAAGTAGTGGCTGAATTTGCAGTAGAAAAACGATTTACATAGTAATCAAAGGTACTGTTGAATTGTGCTCGATTGGTTCCATCTTTAGGCGTCAATCTTTTTGTATTGGCCCCTTTTAAATCCACACTATAGACTTCTCTATTCATTGGAGAAACTTTAGCCGCTTGGTAGAAAACCATTTCTCTTTTTTCATCCACACCATAAAAAGAAGTGACGTCGAAATTTCCTGATGTCAATGCTTTGACCTCTTTTCCTTTCAAGTTATATAGGTAGATATGATTAAAACCACTTTTTTCAGAAGTCCAAATAAATTCTTTTCCGTTTTTCAAAAAGGTTAGATCGTTTGTAACGTCGATATAATATTTATTGGTCTCGGAAAGAAGGGTTTTAGTTTCTCCCGTGGTCGCATCAGCTAAGAGTAATTTCAATTCATTCTGATGGCGATTCATTCTGGTAACGCAAAGTTTATTTGGATCTTGGGTCCAAGTAACCCTTGGGAAATAAATTTGCTCAGTGGCGTCCATCCCTTTGGATTCATAGTCGGCATCGACAAGTAAGGTTTTTTTATTATCGAGGTCAAAAATATGAACGGTGACAATAGCATTGTCTTCGCCTACTTTGGGATACTTGAATGTTTTGTATTCTGGATAAGCGCCGTCATTGTATAAGGTCATTGTAAATTCTTTTACTCGGCTTTCGTCAAATTTTTGATACGCAATTTTTTTGCTATCTGGTGACCAATAAAATGCTTTGGCAAAAGAAAATTCTTCTTCATAAACCCAGTCCGCAGAACCATTGATAATTTTATTTTTTCGACCATCTTTAGTGATTCGAAATTCTTCCATGGTTTTTAAGTCGCGATAGTATATGTCATTATCGATTACGTATGCGATCTTGTTTCCATCAGGAGAAAAAGTGGCATACATTTGTTTACCCATTGCACTTAATTCTAATGGACGAGCGGAATTTTTTTGTTTTATATAAAAATTGGCCTTTGTTGATCGACGGTATATTGCTTCAGTTCCCGTTTTTATTAAAATCTGCTCTTCGTCTTCGGAAAATTTATAGCTATCAATTTGACCTGGAAAAGCATTTTTTTCTTTGCGTAAAGCATTTAGGTCTAAAAGTACTTTGGTTTTTTCGCCTGTTGTAAAGTCGTACTGTACAATTTTCTCTTCTTCTAAAGTGGTATAATGTTTTCCGTCCTTTTGGAAGTTAAAACCTGGAACGGATTTGCCAAAGAATTTGTAATCTCTCCAAATCTCTTCTATGGTGATATTTTCTTGAGCGTTAGTAGGTTGGATCAAGGTAAACGCCAAAATCCATAAAAAGGAATACTTCATGTGGTACATAATTTAGGCCTCAAAAATAAGAGAATTAATGGGGCTTATCAACTGTTCATAGAATTCTAGATTCTAACGGGAAAAGCTACCTTTGAGGTATGATCAATTTGCCAAATATATTGACAATGTGTAACCTTCTTTTGGGTTGTGCAGCTATCATTTTCCTATTTACTGGCTCTTTTCAAATGGTGCTGTATTGTCTAATAGGTGCCGCTGTTGCAGATGTTTTTGATGGTTTGGCTGCACGGGCATTGAATATCAAATCAGATTTAGGGAAAGAATTGGATTCTATCGCAGACATGATTTCCTTTGGATTTATACCTGGGGCTATCTTTTACGTTTTGTTATTAGCCATCGAACAGGGAGGTACCTTTCAAGAGTTGACCTTTAGTTGGTATGCTTTTCCCGCTTTTTTGATGACTGCTTTTTCCGGACTACGATTGGCAAAGTTCAATTTGGATACTAGGCAAAGCGTAGAATTTTTAGGATTGCCAACTCCGTCAGCGACATTTTTTACGGTAGGATTAATGATGATATATGCAGGCGATCTATTCGGATTGCGAGAACTGCTACTGCAATATTGGTTGTTATATCTTTTGCTTGCTATATTATGTATGCTTTTGATTTCAGAAATCCCTCTTTTTAGTTTGAAAATGAGGGGATTCAAGTGGAAAGGAAATGAACTTCAATTCGTTTTTGCAGCCATTGTAATTGTACTACTTGTTTTGTTAAAAACTGCTGCATTTCCGCTAATTATTATAATATACGTACTGATTGGTTTAGTCAGAAAATTTAAGAATTAATCTATGCTTTACGTTGTGCCTACACCGATTGGAAATTTGGATGATATAAGTCTGCGAGCCATAAAAGTGCTTAAAGAAGTAGATCTAATTCTTGCGGAAGATACACGTACAAGCGGACGACTTCTTAAGCATTTTGAAATTCAAACATTCTTAAGATCTTTTCATCAACATAATGAACATCGCGCAGTAGATTCAATAATCGAAGCTTTGCAAAATGGCCAAAATATTGCGCTAATAAGTGATGCCGGAACACCGGGGATTTCTGATCCAGGGTTTTTATTATCCCGAGCATGTCACGAAGCAAATTTGGCTATCACCGTACTTCCCGGAGCAACAGCTCTTATTCCTGCATTAGTCGCTTCTGGATTACCCTGCGACAAATTTTTCTTCGAAGGTTTTTTGCCACATAAGAAAGGTAGGAAAACGAGGTTGGAATATTTATGCAAATTTCCACATACTTTTATTTTATATGAATCTCCACATAGACTTATTAAGTGTTTGGAACAACTACAGGAACATTGTGGTGCTGAGCGCATGGCTTCCGTTTCACGGGAGTTGACTAAAATGCATGAAGAAATTAAGACTGGAACACTGGTTAAGCTGATTGAATATTTTTCTAACAAACCAGGGAAAGTGAAAGGAGAAATTGTGATAGTGGTAGAAGGAGCTCCAGTTGAAAATAAAAAAACAGCTAGAATTAGACCATCTGAATAGTGAATTGAAAAGTTTAAATCTGCGCTTCAAGCAATTGATCCCTAATTAATACTACTATTGTAGACAATGAAATTCATTTCAAAAATAGTAAGACTGGAATTTATCGCACCTTTCGAAATTTCGAAAATGGTGCGTTCGCATCAGGATGTGTTGCGCATTGAAATCCATCAGGACGGATTAGTAGGGTACGGGGAGACTCCAGCGATACCTTACTATGGAAAGGACGTAACAAAAATGAATGCTTTATTCGAAGCAGCAATACCAAAATTGGAAATGATTAATTGGACTTCGCCAGAAGAATGGTATCCAGCTCTTTTGAATTGTTTGCCTTCTGATAGTTTTGTTCGATCTGCCGTTGATGCAGCGGCCTGGGATTTAATGGGAAAAATAAAGGGAGTACTTGTTTGGAAATATCTTGGGTTAAATAATCCTTCAACCAGTGCTCCTTCGAATTTTACGATTGGGATAGGAACTCTGGAATATGTAACTCAAGAAATAAAAAATAATCCTTGGCCTGTCTATAAATTGAAATTAGGAGCTGAAGAGGATCATGCTGTTTTAACAGCTATTTCAACTACTTCGGATTGCTCTCTTCGATTGGATGCTAACGGTGCTTGGACGGCAGAAAAAACGAAGCGATTTCTAAAATTTTGTGAATCAAACCTTCCTAGAGGTTTTGTAGAATTGATCGAAGAGCCGTATCAAAATTTAGACTTGAAAGGACTATCTGAATTGAAACGTAGCAGTAACATTCCTTTTTTTGCAGACGAATCTTTTCAGGCTATTGAAGATTTAGAAAAAATAGGTGACGCTTATCATGGGATAAATATTAAGCTAGATAAATGCGGAGGTTTGACTCCAGCACTAGAGATTATCAAAAAAGCCAAAAAACTTGGGTTGAAAATTCAATTGGGCTGTATGTCATCAAGTGGAATTTCCCTGGCTCCAGCAATACAAATTAGTAGTTTGGCGGATGTTATAGATCTTGATGCCACCATGTTGGTTAAGGATGCTGATTTTGGTGTTTACTATAAAGGTGGGGTGGCAATGATGAAAGGAAAAGTCGGCCATGGAATAGTCGTAAAGTAAAAAGGAGAACACAATCGCATTCTCCTTTTCTTCAAATTAATCACTCGAGCTGAAACTATATTTTTAATTTCGATCATCCACCGTTTCAAAAAAAGTGCTTTTGACCGAAAGGATTTTTTCTTTTGTAAAATCTATTTCCCAAACTTCATTTATGGTTCCACCCCAAAAGGCGTAACTCAATGAAATTGTATTTTCGTTATCCCATTTCCAGGTGCCGTCAAAGTTGCTATAGGAAATTGGGGGCGTTCCGCACCAGCCAGCGTTTTGACGTTTAATTAATTTACCATTTGCCAAAAATGCAATACCTGGTTTTGATCTAACAAAATCAGATTTTTTGCTATAAGTTATTCCTTCTTCACTCACAGAATCATATATCCAATGTCCTAATAGGCCTTTGTCTTTTTCTACAAATAGATTGCTACTTAATAAAAGCATAGCCAAAACAGGGAAGACAGAAAATAGATTGATTGTTGATCGAAAATTCATAAGTACTATTTTTATTAAAAGGAAAGTAGGGCTTGTATGCCGTATATTATTAAGACTACTTTATAGGGCTTGTTTGGCGCAACAGAAAAGTTAAAATTTTCTTAGGGTATTTGAAAGCCTTTGTTGGTAAGGGATTCAGGAGAATTATATAGATGAAAGATTCATGAAATTTTGATAAGACCAACCAAATAAAGAACAATGAACTCATTATAGTAACCACACAGGTTAACGTTTACTAACATTTATCGGAAAAATTAAGAGGCCCTTAAGTACTTGGTTAAATTCAATTTAAACCAGTGGAATTCTTGTGACCAAACTATAAAGCCTCATTATTATTGTAACAACAATTATGAATTTAATTGTAAATCTAAAACCAAAAAAAATG
>CALGJW010000009.1 GCA_937930025.1 uncultured Saprospiraceae bacterium
GGCAATTGTCTATAAGCTTTTTGCAATTGCAAAAAAGCGGACATAGACTCCTTGTCATTTTCCAAAACGTCTTCAATTTCAAATGTTTCCAGGGTGGAGGTCTCCTTATAAAGATAACTCACTAAATGATTTAGTGTAGAATCTACAAGCATAGAGACGCAATTTAGTTAAGAAATACTTTCCTTTGAAAGTGTCCCTTAAGAACTGATTTGCAATGAACTATATTGCTTGAAGAGAATATTTTCGTGATTTATTTTACTAGATACCAAGTTTGCGTGCGGTATAGACCTGTCCAATGCTTCCCGCGGACTTTCAATTCCTCTACATTTCCATCATCAAACCAAATGCTACAACCATAAGTAGATCCATTTTCGGGATCGAGAATAGTTCCATTCTTCCAATAATCTTCATGAGACTCTAATCCTTCTAGGATGACCATTCCTAAAATTGGCTGGTCCTTTTTACTTCCAGAACATTCATCACAAACCACTCCAGGTTCAGAATCCAATAATTTGATGATTTTACCGTGGAATTTTCCATCCTTTTGGTAGATTTCGATATGAGATTTCTCTACAGAAGTTTTGTCGTCAATCGTTTTCCAAGTTCCGATTGGACCTTGCGCGAAGGTGCCCGTGATAGCCATTATGGAAATTACTAGGGCAAGAATAAATTTGTTCATTTTGAAGACAGGTTATGTTATAGTATTTGACGGGAAAAAGTGCTTGAAGTAACTTCTGGAATTAATCCGCACTTTCATATTCGGCTAACTTAGCCAATTCTTGGGATATTTTTAAATGCCAATCATCTTGCTCATCTTCATCTAGGCTATGCTTAGTTTCGAGATCATAGGCAACTTGCTCCCTTTGCCATGCATCTGTCAATGAGGCTACAAATCGCTCAAATTCATTTTCTTGTCCACAAAGAAATTTACGCTCACTTAGCGCTTTTCTAACTAATCTGGCATGTAATTCGGTAATATCAAAATGTATTTGCTCATGAATTAAATGATGCTCTGTAAGGGCCTCCGATTTTACCCAAGACTCCTTTCTTTCAAAATAAGCCTGAACCTTGTAGTTTATATGACCATCCTTACATCCTTTGTAATGAACAATTCCAGATGCAGTTAGTGCAGAAATCTCTGTGTGCTGATAAGCTGGTTCACCCTTGAAATCATTCCAAGTTAATCTATAATCAGGATTCCAATAAAGAATATCGGTGGATTCAGTATTAGAAGAAAGGAACATCGTTCCCATTAATGTTAGTATCGTAGCAATCAGTAAATTCCTCATAATCCTTTTATTTAATAAAAGTTAGAGATCAATATCGAGTTCCTCTCCAGGATCCCAAAACAGATCTTTAAAATTTATTACCCGGTTATCTTCCACTTCGATTCCTTCACTTTCTAACAATTGTTGCATCAGCTCAGGGTTGGGGAAGTGGTTTCTTCCAGATAATTCTCCTTTTCGATTTACAACTCTATGTGCGGGAACGCTATGCCCTACAAAAGACTTGTTTAATGCCCATCCCACCATTCTTGCGGAACCTAGTGCTAAATAACTAGCCATTGCTCCGTATGTGGTGATTCTTCCTTTGGGTATCAATCGGGTCAGGTCAAAAACCTTTTGATAGTAGCTCTCTGTGTTCATCTGCTTAACGGGTATGATGTATTACTTTTAATTCTCAAACTCGTTCCAAAAGGTTATTATTGATTTTGATTATGTATTAGACTACTTCAACGTTGTTAAATCAAATACTATGCCTTTTGAAACAAATATTTATTACAAGTAAGCAAATAAAGAGAAAATTATATTTCTTAAACAGATAAAAACAGGAAATAACCTTTAGAGAAACGTTAAATATGCAAACAATTGCGAATGAAATATCCAATTTGACCGACGCGCGATATTTTTCGGCCATGGGAGTTGAATGGATGCAGTACAGTATGGATTCTGCCTCAGAAGCTGCCATTAATCCAACAGTATTAAATGGAATCAAAGCATGGGTGGAAGGTCCAAAAACGATAGTTGATTTGGGCTTAGAAAGCCCAGAAACGATAAAAAACCTTGCAGAATCACTTGATATAGACTCTTTTTCCCTGCCAATGTTCTATCCAATTGAAGATCTGGAACAGTTAGGGGGAATAACCATTTTTCAAAAATTAGTTATTTCTAAAGATTTGAAGCTTGAATGGACTAATTGGGTTAAAAACAGAGCTGACTTTCTTAGTCATTTGCACCTTGATTTTGCTATCAATAAATTTTCTTGGAAAAACATTATGAGCGGTGAATCGCCAATGGATCTAGCTACTTTGATAAATTTACAAAGTAATTATTCCTGCTTTTTAAGTCTATGGGGTTTGGAGGCATCAGACATCAATGACTTAAGAACAAGGTTGCCAAATATCGGCCTTGTGCTCAAAGGTGGAGAAGAAGAAAAAGTAGGATTCAAATCCTATGATGAACTAGATGAAATATTTGAGGTCCTTGAAGAATTGTAAATAATTAGCTTTTCTGAAGACGAACAGTCTTTAATAGTTGGTGTTTTTCATCTGTAAGCGTTACCAAATAAATTCCTTTTGGAAAGGAAGACATATCATATTTAGACCCTTCTTGATATTGAAAACGTTCAACTGGTGTTCCTAATAGGTTATAAATCGTAATATCTTTAACCCCAATTGGTCCTTTCAATTCGAAGTAATCTGTTGTCGGATTAGGAAATAATTCCAATTGAGCAATTTGAAATTCTGATAAACTAGAAATAGCATCCCCAATAATTTCGAATTGATACTCTCCAGTTATCTGATTGTCACCATTACCAAGTTCTCTAATTTGAACTTTAGCAACCCCTGTTCCCGGTACGGCCCCGTCCAAAGTAATTAGATTACCGCTTGGATAGACATGTACGTCCATTGTTCCGGTTTGGCCCGCCATAAGATTGAATTGCTCAGTAACAACGGTAGAATCATAACATGAATTGATATCACAAACCACTACAGCCCAAGGTTGTTCCTTGCTTTCAACCGTTAATGTCCAAATGAAAGTCTTGGTTTCTGCACTTGTATTCTTTACACTTGCCGCAGCTTTTACGTCTTTGCGATTTGTGGTAGCATCGTTTAAATCACCAAATCCTTGAGAAATTAAAGGATCCAAAGTCAGAGTTACCTGAGCATTTGTGCCGAAAAATAAAAGTGAAGCAAATAATAGTAAAGCTAGTCTCATAATTATAGGGATTTTACAATGATAAAGATACAAAAACCGTCCCAAAGTAACCGGGAGAATTGATCGAAATGTAGGCTATTGATCATTTTGCAACGGCAATCTTGCAAGACTCGATTGTAAAATGTACAAAGGCTGCCAGAAATTTCTGACAGCCTTTGTGAAATATAATCTCA
The DNA here is from genome assembly GCA_937930025.1 of uncultured Saprospiraceae bacterium. Lineage (GTDB taxonomy): Bacteria > Bacteroidota > Bacteroidia > Chitinophagales > Saprospiraceae > JABDJM01. The sequence goes on from CALGJW010000009.1 coordinate 3,392, forward strand.
TTTCAAATAACGAAAACCCTCGTTATTCTACTATTTGTAATTGTTTAGCAATGAATTCAGTTCCATCTAACTGGATTACAAGTGTATATGCACCTGTGTTTAATCCTTTAAGGTCTACGTTGAAATTTTGAGATCCAACCATTTCACCATAAGCATTAGACCAAACGTTTTGACCCATATTGTTATAAATCGCAACGTTTACATCCTTCTTTTCTTCCAAATCAAAAGTCAACTGAGTAACTTCTTGAGCTGGATTTGGATATAGGTTGAAGTTTTCTAATTCAACAACATTGTTAGTTGGTGAAAAGATTCCTCCTATTTCTACGTTCATTGCGTTATGAATATTTCCAGTAGCATTGTCAGCCACCAAAACAACAATATGAAGATTTTCTGTATTCCATGAAGAGTCAACATCTATCATCATAGTATGAGTTATCTCCGTACCATTTTCCACTGTTGCAGGGAAATTTCCAACCATTCCATTCCAGCCTCCGATCAAAGCTCTAGAAACATGATCATAAACCATGTCAGCTGCAGGAACAGGATTCGCTAAATTTTCATATCCTCCCATTACTCCATTTCCACCACCTGCATAAGCATTAGCCTGAGCCCAATCACTTCCGGTTCCAGTAAGTCCATCTTCAACTACAATAGCAGAAAAAGTAAACTGTCTGTCGGTTACTTCTGTATAAAAATTAGAGGTCATGCTAACTTCAATTGTTGCGGCATCAGTAACATAAGTTGCAGTAGCATCAATATTTACAGGAGACGCATCATCCATTCTTGCTGCTAGCTCATCAGGCAATGTAGAAGGATCAGTTTCATAAGCTCTATCTACAGAAACACTAGGGTAACCTCCGATTATTAATCCTAATCCTGTATCATGTGCATCAACCACCATTGGGTCGGCATTGTGCACTGCTACTCCTACAAAGTTATCCGGAAAATCAGCGACCATTTGATCTATGAAAACAGTTCCTCTTGGACACCAAGGACACCAAGTTCCTGTACCTTCTTCGGCTAGCATTCTTTTGGTGAAATCCTCCTCAACTATTGAGATTACAGTTGGACTTAGTGTGGAATTATCTTCCATATCTAAATCCATTACACCTGTTATTTCAGCAGAAGCAGACAAAGCCACTTCCTTAGCCCCAAATGCTGCAAAATTTGTAGTCATGTCAAGCATTGTCGATTCCAAGAACCCAAGATTTAACCCATCAAAAGTTTCGGTGTAACTAGTTGTTCCATCACCCCAAGTCACATCAATAGAGGTCACTGGATCTGTTCCATAATTAGTAACAGGAATACTAGAAAAATCAGTTTCTTTCACAAATCTTTTTGTTACCAATCCCCCCAAGAAGATATCATTGGTTAAAGGATTAAGAACAAGGATATCATCTAAAGCAATTCCATAACTCCAGCCACCGCCATCGCTATAGTTGAATCTAAGCCAAACTGATGCATTACCTAAATAATCAATCATGTCAATCTCCATACTTTGCCAACCATCAGTATCACCAGCTAAGACAGCAATTTCAGTCCAATTCATGCCATCGGTAGAAACCTCCACATTGGCTACTTCTTGGGCACCTGCGTAAAGTGCATCAAAATAGTATAGGTCAAAGTATAGTTTTGCAGAAGTAGCAGTCGATAAATCGAAAGAGGATGTTACTATGCTCACATCTACAGGTGCTGCAGTTCCTGTAGCGGCATCATCGTTATAAGCAATGAAAATACCGTGCTCATCTGGGCTGAAATATGTACTACCAAGTACACCAACATCACCAACTTCAAATAAGTTATCTACGGTCCAAGTAGATGGAGAAACTCCACTGTTAAAGTTTTCTCTAATCAGTTTTTGAGCGTCTACAACCGCTGCTGAACTGACAAGTACTAAAATTAATAAGTAAATTTTTTTCATAAGAAAGTTTGTTAAGTTAAAATCCAATTTTCTAATATGCTTAAACTGCTGCAATTTTGCAGCCGAAGCCCTCACAATTTACGGAAAATCTATTATTTGTTGGTTTTTGGAGCAATATTATCTCCATTTGTCATCCAGACGCACATACATCTATCTATTTCCAGCTTACCATTACAAAATCTTGTATTTTTGAAATTGATTGGCCCCAGAGAGGCTTTTAGAAATAAAAAAGAAATTGAAGAGGCAATTTATACTAATATCAGCTTTTATTATTTGTTCTTTTGCATCGGCTTGGAGCCAGCAAAAGCTATTGAGCGACGTTTTTGTAGATACAGATATCGTTGATATTCAGGGGGTTACGCACAGGCCTTATGATCAACTGAACGCGGGTAAAATAGTTTTTATCAATATTTTTAGCGCTGCTTGCGGACCCTGTTGGGAATATCATGAAGAAAATA
>CALGJW010000010.1 GCA_937930025.1 uncultured Saprospiraceae bacterium
ATAAATTGATTGATCAAATACCCTTCAGACCCCATAATTTCGACGCCATCGTAACCAGCATCTTGTGCCAGAAGAGCAGTACTTGCGAAAGCCTTTATTGTATTCCGAATGCCTCTTTTGCTAAGCTTCCAGGGCTTAAAAGGGCTTATTGGAGATTTGATAGCAGAAGGTGCTACAGCCAATGGGTGGTAGCCATATCTGCCTGAATGTAAAATTTGCAAGCAGATTTTTCCATCATAACTATGAACACGCTCAGTAATAATTTTATGTTCTTCGGCTTCGGATTGCTTTGATAATTTAGCTGAAAAAGGTCCTACCCAGCCAGCTCTATTTGGAGCGATTCCTCCTGTCACGATAAGGCCAACACCACCTTTGGCCCTTTCTCCAAAATAAGCAGCCATTTTTTCAAAACCATTATTGGTTTCTTCAAGGCCAGTATGCATAGAGCCCATTAAAGCTCTATTTTTAAGCGTGGTAAACCCTAAGTCTAGGGGAGCGAATAAATGTGGGTAAGTTTTTGATTGCATAGTTAATAGGCTTAGCATAGAGCTAAGTCCAATAATACGTACAATTTTAGAATTAGATTACAAAAATTTGCAAACAGATTTATTGCAGTACAGTCATTCTCTTAGTAATTGAAGCCGTGGAATTTGAAATTCGATACAGTAATAATCCCGTACCACCAAAATCTGTGGCGTTAAAACTGATTTGATTCAAACCTGCTTCGAATTGATTTTCGAATTTTTGAAGAAGGTCACCGTTACTAGAAAAAACTTCAACCAATGATTTACCGGCATCAGGCTGGTTCCAAGCTATGGTTGTAATTTCACTAAAAGGATTCGGGATATTCTGATAAACCATCAATTCGTTTTGCGATGGTTTGTCTTCAAAGTTTAGGATGATAGACTTTTCCTCCATTGTAGCATCCACCAGCTTGTTGTCCATATTGGAACTTGAGAGACTTATCAAGCTTGCAAGATCACCGTCTTTCTTAGCCGTAAAATTCAACATGATCGGTTGATTCTTTTCCATTGTGGCCTGATACCAACTAAGGTCTAAACGATCTTCTTTTTCATAAACCATTAAATGGTCCGCTGAACTATTATTTTGGAAATCTAAGTACTCTTTATTAAAATCGAGGGATAGTTGAAGTCCATAAACATTGCTTAATAAATGAGCTGGAAGTTCCAATTGAACTAATTCACCTTCCTTGAAATTTTTGTTTGACAAACTTATCAAGCTAGTCGCGGCATTGTCGTCAGGATCATTAAAGTTACCTGCAGCGTCCTGACTGAAATCTCCCATTTTAAACCCAATCCAATTAGAGTTTGTTGCTCCTTGTAAAATTCCTAAAGAATGAACTGGATGAAAATAATTTGGATAGGCATCTACCCCACTATTGATGACATATTCTGGAACCATTCGCCAAGAAGGGACTTGGTTTGGAAATTCATTAGTAGCAAATAAGATCATTTTTTGAATTTCAATCAAGTCAAAAGCTGATAATATAAAATCTCCATCTACATCAGCTGACGCTAAATTGATTTGAGGAGCAGGTGGATCTAATTGTACAATTTGACGAGCAATTAAAACCAAGTCTAAAACTGTAACGCCATTTCTAAAATCAGTTGTATTTCTTTCCGCCTTTACTTTGTAATAATTACAAGTGGCCATGTCTTGAAAGGCAAAATTACCATTGGCATCAGAATCAATGGATTCTAGATTGACTAAATCCTTATCCAATACCGAAAAGTTGACATCTGATAAAGCAATGCCATTTTGATTAGTTACCTGTCCAACTATGTTATCTACTGGATTAGATGCATTGCAAATATCGCCATAATCCATTGCCATGAAAACATTTTCCTGCATCAATGTGATTCCGGTATTACGCATTATAATATCCTTAAAGGTCGTGTTATCGATAATCATTCGATCATACATATCAAAAGCAGGGTCATTTTTATAGAAGAATCTATCCCCGTCTCTTAGCGCGGAAAATTGTCGAATTAAAACTTCCATTATGGTTTCTCCTATGAGCGCATTAGCCATAGGCTCTTCTGATAACATTCCAACCCATGCATCTATTTCATCTATGTTAGACTCATAAGCGTTTTCAATATCTTGCACTAATTGTGGATCTGAATGAATTTCTGAAAACGAAGAATAAGGAGTAAGACCGAGTTCAAAACGAATACTATTTAAATTAGGAAGACCTCTTTCCCGTCCTCTATTAATATTAATAGAAGCTAAATCTAGGCCTCCAGCTCCCGGAGGGCCAAAAAGAAAATTCCTTACTTCATCAACAATTTTGCAATCAAATGATTGCTCAACTTGAGAACCCATACCTTGAAAATAAGGATCTAGTCCAAAATTTTGAATGACGGAAGGATTAAAGAAACCCTGTGCTAAAGTTAAATTCCCTTCTGGAATGGTATTCCCATTAGCATCTGTGCGGTTTATTGTTCCGTTTATTAATGTATGTCCTAATCTAAAAGCGGCGGAGGCAAAAACATTTTGTATAGAAGCGTCTAAAGAAGAATCATAACCAGCATATGGTTGAAGCTGCACACCCAATGCAACTAGCCATTCATTAAAGACGATGGATTGAAAAAAAGCACCCACCCAACGACGAGCTTCTTGGTAAATTTGCTCATCCGTCCAATTGGGATGATTTAAAATAATTTCTTCACATAGACGATTATGCTCTCGAACGAAAACAGTGTGACAAGCTAGGAGCAATGGCTGTTCATTTGCACGAATATCCCCTGCAACAAATAGCTTCGGTGCCATTCCAACATCATCAGCCATTTCTGGTGCGGTAGGATCAACATCAGATCCAAATTCTCCCGAAAATGTATTCCAAGGCAGTAAATTTCCAGCTGAGGTTTTCAATTTTCCATCAGAAAAAGATCTTAACCAACTACTTCTATGTGTATCAGAACCATAAACGGCAGAGGCGTCTAGCCATGCAGTAATTTCGTTTAAGTTATTTCTTGGATTCGTTGGACCTGTTCCAGTTCCTGGAGCGGGAATTGAACGGAACATAGGTATTTCAACATTTAAGTTGCCAGAGGGGTTAAAATGTTGGTCGACAAAATTTACGGGAATCATTGCCGGTTCTGCAGGGTTAGATCCGGTAGCAATAATGTCATGATCGATAAATTGGCCAAAGGTCCACAGAAAATCACTTAGTCCCATTACATCGGACATGGATCCATTCTGTTCGAATAAAAGGTTTGAAATTATTCTTGGATTTTTCCTTGCCTGCCCACCTGGAGTTGAAAATCCATTGGCATAGCCATTATTTTGCATTCTTGCCAATTCTGTATTGATAGCACCCATTTCATGCAAACTGAGGTTGTTACCAGTTCCATCAATAGATCTAACTTCCTGAGCCTGAGCCAATAAAATAGAGAATAAGAAAGCTATACACGAGAAAAGTATCCGTATGTTCATGTTCGTTCAGAGATTGTAAGGCACCAAAGATTTAAATCTTTGAATATCAATATATTACGTTTAACGGAAATGGGACTCACATCAAAATTAAGGAATCTTAACCACAAATGCTTCGCTAATAGTTAATTAATACCGGTTCACTATACAGAAGGTGGTAAATTAGCCAAAATGGGTTAGTTAATATATTGTATAGAATTGTATTCAATTTTATGCAACTGCCTGCTTTACTTTCGTTAGACT
>CALGJW010000011.1 GCA_937930025.1 uncultured Saprospiraceae bacterium
ACTCAAAAAATGCAAGAACTTCATAGTCGTAAAGGAAGAGGGTATGATGTAGAAGTAACCAGCCAAGGCGGAATTAAAAAAATTAACACAAGACACACTGCTCAGGAAGGATTAATTGATGATGCAATAGAAAGAGTAAAAGCTGCTAACAATGGAATTCTCACCCCGCAAGGACAATTAGATGCAGGTGCTGAGGTATTATGGCGTACAGAAAATATCCCATATGATATGCAGGATATTGATAAAGCTATAGAATCTGGATTGATTGATGATTCAAAAATAATAAAAGAGACTACCAAAAGCTCTAAGGCAATCTCTAAAGTTGGATCAACTGCCAAAATAGGAAAAACAGTTACTGAAAGTGGTGCGAAAAAAATTGGCAAAAAGTTGCTTAAGTTCGTTCCTTTAATTGGAATTGGAGCTGCTTTCCTAGCAGCAAAAGAAGCTTATAATGATGGGTGTTACGTACGTGCAGGCTTAGAGCTTGCTGGTGGTTTTTTTGAACCTGTTGATTGGGTTTTAACAGCATATGATGTCTCAGAAATGGCATATTCAGCATATTCAGCACAACCTAAAACTATGAAATCATTCTAAGAAAATAAATTCTGCGCAGTAGATTTTATCTGGAATTATCATAGCAAAAAATAATGACTACAATCAAACTAATCTTCTTTTCAATAATCATGCTGTTTATGAACTCATGCAATTCAAATAATCAAAAAGGTGACAATAAATTAATATTCAAAGATGACAAAGGAAATCAAATTTATAGGTCAGATTTGCATGGCGTAACTGGGAGCTATAATTGGGCAATCAAGGACGATATCGAAATTCCAGCAGCAGCTAATAAGTGACATCAGGAAGCAAGACAAGCTGGAAGCAAAGGAGCGTATGAATTGGCAATAGAAAAACTTAAAAAAGCAAATGAACTAGCACCTAATTGGGCTTATCCAGTATATGATTTAGCATACACTTATTTATTAATGCAAGATTTCCCCAATGCGTTAAAATATTATGCAAGAACGGATAATAGGAAGCCAAGAGGATTCTTTACGGCGAAAACGGCACATTGGTCTTTAAAGAAGGAAAAAGAAGGAGCATTTCAAGAAGGCTTATATTTCAATTATATGCAAATCGAATGGGTGAATACGGACGAAGAAAAATTAAAAATAGCAAAACACTCAAATAAAGACATTAGCAAAAGAATATCTAAACAGAATTTTCAATAAGGAGGTAGGGGCTATTAGTTTTGAGGATGCCTTACAAATCAGCGAACCGCAACAGGCACTAAATCAACTTTTACAAGGTCTTGAAAAAGAAATAACCACTTATAATACAGGCCGTCAACTGGTAAATCTTCAATATTTGTTGAGCTAATCCCTAGAGAAATTGGCCAATTGAAAAATTTAAAAAAATTCTTTATGTTTTCTCCTATTATTTCGCTTCCTAAAGAAATACTAGATTGCGAAAGTTTAGAAATTTGTAGCTTTGGGATTAAAGGGAAGGGTAAATGGACCCAACGTGCGGAGCTAGATATCCCTAAACGAGAAGTAAAAGGAAATGTGATACCGTTAGTGTAGTAATACACTAAACGCACCGCTCCTCCCCTTAAAATCCTAGCAATGGAAAACAGGAATTTGATTAGTGCTAAAATCGAAAAACCTGTCTTTTTAACGAGTAATTCGTCTCTCCTCTAACGCCTATTCTTTTAGATTTTATTACCTTGATGAAAAATTGGATAATCATCCTAAAGAAAATAGAGTTGTGATAATCCATTTTTTGTTTATTTATCTTACACACCAGAAAGAGTAACACGACTCTTGGAGTTGTGGAAGTTCAATTTAATATTACTGTTACAATTATGATTAATTGGAATCCATCTTGCTATCTTTTATTAATGATAGCAAGCCTCTTTATGGCTTGCCATAGCACTAAAAAATTATCAGATGAGGTAATAGAACAACAAGCCCATACTGCCAAACAAAATGGAGAATGGCTGCAAGCTGCTCAATTATTTGAAACCATTTACCAAAGAAATCCTACAAATGAGCAAGCCAATTACGAAGCAGGTACCCACTATTTAAAAGCCAATCAGTTGCAAAAGGGATTAATGATTTTAAAAGAATTTGATCGACAGGATGAAAACAAAGCGGCTGATTTCAATGGCAGAATCGCTCGTTTAGCAAAAGCGTATAATAAGACAGGGCAATATGCAGCAGTACAAGATTTAGTGGATCAATATGACTATCCGAAGATGTACCGAGGTTTAGCTAGGGAACATTTAAAGGCTTTAATTCAACTACAAGAAAGAGAAGCCTTAGCCCATGCTTTTTCTCAATATCAACAAAGTGGCATTTACGACGATAAGGGGAAAGCGACTAATTTAGGATTTTTATATCGGGCTATTTGCAATGAATTACTTTTGGTAGGCAATCAAGATCTGCTGGCGGAGTATGCAGCCGCTTATACGAGTTGGGCAACAGAAAGACTACCAAAAGATAAACGCAATTGGGCCATTGCTACTTTTTATCAGCAACGATATAGCACAGCCATCTCCCCTTTACAAGAAGCTATTGCACAAGAAGATACTCCTCGACATCAATTGGAATTAATTGGCTTATTGGGGATTTGTTATGCAAAAGAAAAGAAGCTTACCTTAGCCCATTGTCAATTGCTGAAAATTAATTCCTTCCCAGCGTTGCCTCTTCGACATGATGCTTTTGGAGCCCTATTTTATCATCAGGCAAGAATAGAGCTTGCTTTGGGACAATCAGCTACTGCTATTCAATCGCTTCAAAAAGCACTGACGCACAAAGCAGAATTTTGGTCCAATCGTTTTGTGGAAGATGGATTGCTTAAGGATTTATTTGGGCAGGATGGATTTGAACGACTGGTTAAAGGGCATTAAAATCGATAATTAACAAAAATAACGCCACCATTTGGACAGTAGGCGGCAGATGCTTATGAACTATTTCCTAAGGCTAAACGATTTCAAGATTTTAGGAAAATGTTTGACACAATGGCTAATGAAATTGATGCGGTCATGATTAGTACACCCGACCATACTCATTTTGCAGCAACGATGCATGCCATACAACTAGGCAAGCATGTTTTTGTGGAAAAGCCTGAAAATTCGATAAACAATTATTATGCGATCAATTCTATCCCTTTTAGCACTCTTTCTATTATACATCTCTTGTACACCTAGTATGAAATCTTACACCGTAAAAAAAATAAACCAAGCTCTACACCTAACAGGCGAAGGAACAGACGAAGCATGGGAAAACGCCAATAGTCTTTCAGATTTTTCCTATCCTTGGCGCAAGGAAATCGCTCCAAAAACGACCTTTAAGGCTTTATATAATGATACACATTTTTATTTTTTATACCGAGCAACCGACCCTGATATTATCACCAAAAAAAGAGGTTTAGGAGAAAGAGATGTGGTAGAATCAGATCGAGTAGAAATCTTCTTTCAAGCCGATGATAAAATGAATCCTTATTATGCCTTAGAAATGGATGCTTTAGCAAGGGTGTTAGATACAGAAGGTAGATTTTACCGAGATATAGATTTTGACTGGAATTGGCCAGAGGGGCAACTGGTACTAAAAGCCTCCATAGATTCGAAAGGTTATTGGGTGGAAGGGAGTATTTCTTTTCAATCCTTGCGCCAATTAGGTGTGTATAAAGACGATCATATTTTAAAAGTAGGGCTTTATCGAGGGGAATATGTGACGGAGGCGAACGGCGATATTATTACCAAATGGATTAGTTGGGTACAGCCAGATGCTGAACAACCAGATTTTCACATCCCATCTTCCTTTGGTATCTTACAATTGGAGCAATAAAT
>CALGJW010000012.1 GCA_937930025.1 uncultured Saprospiraceae bacterium
CAATATGGCAGCGCAATATCTTTTCCGCTGACCTCACTTAAGGCATCTTCGTATAAAATCAATAATTTTCTGTGCCAAGCCGGAAAGGCTGGATTGGCATGTGCAGTTCCAAAGCCGGTGCATTTCGTTTTTTCCACAGCTAGCTGATGAAAACGTACAAAGGTGTCATAATAGGAAAGTGTATCCGTGTAGGGCGAAGGTGTAGCCTTCAATGTTAAGATGGCATTGACATAATCATCTATTTCCTCCTGCGTTAAATCCTTCGCATTCTTTCTTGTCTTCAACACAAGTTCGCAATTGTCTCCTCCAAATCCTGTTGGACAATCGCAAAGGCAAGTATCATCGTTTTGCGTACCATCATTGCAATCAATTACATTACAAAGAACGACATCTGGAATTTCACAGTTGTTACCAGAAAATCCTGCGGGACAATCACAAAGGCAGTTATCCAAATTCTGAGTACCGGTATTACAATTAAGCGTTTCACAAGTTGGTTCGTCCGGATCGCAAGAGTAAATAACTAAAAGGGGAATTACTAAAATAAATAATAGATAAATTCCCGATCGGAATTGCGTACTAGTCATAATTACTTTTTTGGTTTTGGAATAAAAGGCTTGCAAATAATTAAAGCACAAAATAGGATTAGCTTTGATGAAAAAATCAGGTGTTTCTACTTGATTATTAAATTCATTTTAGATTTTAGTTTGTCAAAAAGAAGTAGTTTAAATAATACCCTTAATCCTTTTACATGTCACCTAAGTAGATGATAAAAAACATTGCAATAAAACCGATTGCTAATTTTACAATGTATGAACCCACAATTTTTTCCACTATAAAAAATAACTTAAAGGAAATCATCATTGCGTTTTCAGTAAGCCGAAAGACAATACATAATAAATTTTTTACATAAAAAACAGCACAAATTCCAGTAATTGTCATTTTTTACTTAAATTGTAAACATTAAACTATCGGATATTTTTAATTCATCAAGGTTTTGCCCCAAGGCTCTTCCGCTTTTTTCCAAATATCGATAGTTGTCGTTCTACCATGAACATCATCCAGTGCTTTTATCAAAGTTAACTTCTGTTTGGGCGCCCAGACGGTTAGGATTTTTTTGCTCAATTGCTTTCTTACGATGGCGATTGAAACAGGATTCTAATGATTATTTTCTAAACTTTTAAACCAGTAAAAATGAAGAATTTAATATGTTTAGTCGCTTTATCATGCTGCCTTCAAATTAGTCTGAAGGCTCAAATATGCAGTGCCAATCCCGGTGGGGATCAGGCCATTTGTATTGGAGATCAAATGACCTTATACGGTGAAGATTCTCCTTTATATCTCTCCCCTTTAGAAGCTGAGTGGAACATAGTATCCTCCAGTTCTGGCACCTCAGTTATTTTTGATGACAACACCGCCCTTCAAACTGGAGTTAATCCCTCTGGCGGAGGTGATTTTCCCGCAGGAACTTATGAATTTGAACTTTGTGTCATTTGTGTAGATCACGAAGAGGCTTGCCAAAATGTGGTCGTTACCGTTGGTGAAATAATTAACCTTCCGACCATTGCGGACCATGAATCTGAAATTTGCGGTGGAGACCTTACCCTGAATGGCTCTACGCCCGACCCAGGGGTTACTGGCAGTTGGTTTGTAGAACCGGAAATCGATGGGAATTTGACGGTGGACGGGAACGATCTGATTATGGATCATAACGGCACCGGCGATTGTGAATACCAAATTACTTATACGCATTCCATTGGCTCTTGCGTGGAACGCACAACAACTTCAGTTACATTTACGAGGGAATATCCCAGCCTAAGTGCTTGGGACTCTAACCCAGATTCTTGCCCTTCTTGTAGCCGAAGAATACAAATATGTGGAACAATTCCTGGTTGTGGCGGAAGTCCAGAATGGAATATAGTAAGCATTCCTGCCGGTATTGATCCGTCAGATCTTGAAGTGGATAATTTTAATGCGCGTTGTACCTGGGTGGTCGTTCCAGATGATGGATCCTACACTTTTGAGTACACCATTAATAATGGAATCTGCGAGACCTCTACCACTCAAGTTACTTGTGAGATAAATGAACAAGAAGGCTTTGGTTTGACAAATAATGAATGGATTTACTTATGCCTGGATGAATGGACCTTGACTAGCATTTTCTTGGAGGAACCTTTTATGGCAGGAGCAGAATACGAATGGAATGTACAATTCAATAGTGACCCAAATAATGTAATCACCATAGCCAATCCTACAAGCAATGCCACTGATATAAATTTCCCTGGTGCACCTTTTACGATTGGACCAGATGGATGGAGTTTCAACATTAGCGTGACCATGACCTATGGCAATTGTACGGATACTAAATACTATTACTATCGTTTAAATCCATCACTAGTCATAAATGATGAAACCCTCACTTTTCTTTGCGGTGGAGATCCGTATTTTCAATTAAACGACAATTACAGCACCACGAATAGCGGAGGTGTAGTTACAGCCACCGTGCTCTCCTCTACTTCTTCTGCATTGGTGCCGGGTGCTTCGGTTCCCGTGAATAGTCCGCTCAATTTAATTGAAGAAGGAACCTATTGTTTTGAACTGACTTTATCGAGAACTACTACAGATCCGGTAACTGGTGAAACTGTTATTTGCACCGATGTTGGCACTTTCTGCGTAATCGTCGCGGATGTACCGACTATAGATTGTGGTTCGCCGATTACTACTTGCCTACTAACCACGCAACTCAATGGAAATACTCCAACGAATAGTAATGGCGATCCTATAAATGTTCCAGTAAGCTGGACGCAAATCGGAGGACCTACTGTGAATATTTTAAATCCCAATACAGAAGATCCAGTCATCGAAGGATTAGCTTATGGAGAGACGTATACTTTTCAATACACGATCTCAGATGATCCTGACTGTCTCATTCAATGTACTAATACAGTAACTGTTCTGCCTGAAGCGGAATGTTCCAGTTGCGAAATTACCATAGAGGTTAGCGAATGTGAGGAGGGTTGCTACAAGATTTCTTTATCCGGCGCGGATACCTACATGTGGCAGCCTTCAAGTAATGTGGATGACTCTGATCCCAACAATCCAATGATTTGCAACAGCCTAGGAGGAATTTACCAAGTTTTTGGATTTGTAGATGGTGCTATCTGCGGATCGGCCATTATAGAATTAGACGAGTGTTTAGAAGAAGAAGTTCCTGAATGTGCCTTTACTTTAGAAGTAGCCTGTACCACTTGTGGCTGTGGTAAACCATATGGTGGAGGAAGAATATATGATGGCGACGGAAATTACATTGATATTGGAGACTACAATATAACCGTTGATTGGTACATGGATGGTGTGCTTTCCGGTTCTGGTTCGAATCCCTTTTATAGAGAATACGAAGACCCTTATATCCTCTGTGCAGAGATCACTTACATTCTTCCAGATGGAGAAGTATGTGATACCAGCATGTGTGTAGAAGTGGTTTGTCACGGGGACTGCCCTACTGTTAGTTTTGCTACTTGCGAAGACTTACCCTTCTCAGGATATGAGGAATGTGAAGATTATTGGCCCGGCGATATTTGCGGCTGGGGATCATTCTACGGATATGTGTGGGCTGTTGATGGAGCAGGAAACCCGATTGATAATTTTTGGGTGGACTGGTACAATGATGGCATCGCTGAGCAGAATCCTATCCTAATTCAAGGATGGAATCAAGATCCCTGTACGGATATAGAAGTCCGTGTATTTAGACCTTGGGGTGAATCCTGCGAAGTGATTGAAACCTTCTCTACCAGTTGTTGTAATTCAATCGCGCCTGAAATAACCTGCGCGGAACGAGTTGAAGGCGGATGGCAAATTATTGTGAATCAAACTTGTCCAACCGATCTTATCGTATCGATGAGTTGTTTTGGTGATATAGAATACCCAGAAATAATTGAGATCCCCGCTTCCGCAATTGTAGACGGAATAATAACTGTTCCCAACTTATGGGGCTGTGACGACATTCTTGTTTCGGTTCAAGCAGTTTGTTCTGATGGAGAAATCTCTGATCCTTCGAATTGTATTTTCTTAGATTTTGACCACAATGGTTGTTATGACCTAGGGGACAGTTGTGAAGATATCTTTGGAAAAGAGGAAGGAGGAGAACGAAATGGTAGGTCAGAGCGCTTAACGCAAAACATGGCGTTCGAACATTCCAATATCGTTCCAAATCCTGGAACTTCGGAGCAGATTACCATCAATATATCAACTGCTAAATATGAGTCCTCTCCTTTTATCAGCTTTGAAATTATTGATATGAATGGTAAACTAATCCACCATGAAGAACTGCCAAGTTCTGTGAATAATGTTAGGCTGAATAAAACTTTGGAAGCCGGCTTGTACTTTGTAAATATTAGAAATCACGAAAAGCGAATGGTGGAATCCATGAAATTAGTAATCGTGAATGAATAGTAAATGGTTTTTTGTGGAGTTATAGTTTTTTGTATTTAATAATACAGCCTACTTGGAGTGATTCAGGTGGGCTGTGTTTTTATTTGGGGTTGGGGGCTTGAATGTTTTAGGGATTCGGTTAGACGAAGAATTGCTTCGCAAAAACGAATTTCCACGAATTTGGTATGCCCAGTATTTTACTCTAGCTTATGGTGCTCATTTTCCTTACAAACAATTCCATTTGTCTTAAGCCAATTGCTCCAATTGTTGTAATTCTCAACCGAGGGTCTTTTCAACCCTAAGGGATTTCCAGCGAATGCAGATTTTATTTTAGTTAAGTTCTCTAGTTGGCTTGCTGCCTCTTCCATCCCAATAACATCTACTTCTTTACCGATTATATAATGATGAATTAGCTGCAGGCTTTCGCAAATAGTTAGTGGTTTACTTTCTACGAATATTTTTACCTTATCACCCTTTTCACTCCCACAAGACAATGCGAAAATGAAAAGAATTGATGTCATCAATGTTCTTTTAATTACCATATTTATGTTAAGCTTTAGTGATGTTATTCTCTTTAAAATACATTCCTGCGCGGAAGAAATCAAAAAATTAACTTAACGCCATATTCATTATCAAATGCCCTCCTTTCATTTGAGGCAAAATCATCAAGTGAAATTGTAAATATCCATTTTCAATTTCGAATTATTAAACCTCCAAAACAACCTTCCCCATAACCCTCCTACCCATCATCTCTTCCAAGGCCAATGCGGCCTGCGCCAACGGATACTTCTTATAAATATGCGGCGTTATCTCCCCTTCTTCAAACCATTTCAAAATCTGCATGCTGTTCGCCAAATTATTTTTCGGTTCTTCCTTGTGAAATCTGCCCCAAAAAACGCCGACGATTTCACAGCCTTTTAGCAATGCTAAGTTCAATGGTATCTTTGGAATCGCACCAGCGGCAAATCCAACGACCAAGTATTTACCTTTCCAAGCCATTGCTCTTAGGGCCGGTTCAGCGTAGTCTCCACCAACCACGTCAAAGATGACATCCGCTCCTTTTCCTCCGGTCAACTCCTTGATTCTATTTTTTAAATCTTCTTTATTATAGTTGATCAATTCATCGGCGCCGTAGGATTTACATAAGGCTAACTTTTCAGAGGTAGACGCACAGGCGATCACTCGAGCGCCCATTGTCTTTGCCAAATCAACAGCAGCCAATCCTACTCCTCCGGAAGCTCCAAGAATGACCGCTGTTTCTCCTGCTTTTAATTTTGCCCTGTCTTTCAAGGCATGTAATGAAGTACCATAAGCATATAAAAAGGAAGCAGCAATTGAGAAATCCATTCCCGCTGGTTTTGGAAAAATTTGGTTTGTTTTCACTACCACTTCTTCGGACATTCCTCCGAATGGCAACACACCAAACACCTCATCCCCTACTTTAAATTGGGAAACCGCTGATCCGACTTCCTTGACAATTCCTGAAATATCTGACCCCGGTGAAAAAGGTAACTCAGGTCGGATCTGATATTTACCTTGAATGATTAAGGTGTCGGGGAAATTTATGGCGCAGGCTTTAACCTCAAGCAAAACTTCTTTTCGTCCCGGTACAGGAGACGGTAGTTCTTTATAAACAAGGTCTTTTGGTGTACCTAATTTTTCACAAACAATGGCTTTCATAGATTTTTATTGTATGCTAAAGATAGGAATTAAGCTGAGCACCAAGTTGTCATAGTTTTTTACTTTTTGCTAAATTCAAGTTCAATAAAAAAAATGCACTCCGGAACAACTCCGAAATGCATTTCTAACAACCCAATTCAAATTTTTATCTATTGTTGAATCACAAAAGCTTTAGACCTTCGTTCTCCATAGCTATCTAAATGAATATAATAAGTTCCGGAAGGCAAATCATCAATTGAGATTTGTTTGAGATTCCAGCCTGAGTCCAAATCAGAAAAGGAGATTTGTCGGACAATACTTCCCAACACATTTGTAACAATCATTTCACCATCCTTGGTAGATGATTTGAACTTTACGTTTATATCTCCAGCTGTATAAGCAATTGGATTTGGATAAACAATCATTTCCCCTTGCTCACCAATACAATCAATCTGAATTTGTAAGACACGTGTGTATTCAAAACTTCCATCAAGGTCTACCATTTTTAAGCGGTAGTAATTATCCGACATTGCGTTTTGATCGATAAACTCGTAGTGCTGCGAACCAGTATCACCCAATCCTTTTACTACTCCGATTTGTTCAAAATTATTTCCATCAAAACTTCGTTCAATTTGAAAAGCATCAAATCTAACTTCAGAAGTTGTAGTCCAATCAATCACAACATGGCAATCGTTTGGCTGTACTGCAAAGCCGATTAGTTCCACTGGAAGTGCTGAACGGTTAATATGAATCATTGCCGTTCCACCGGGTATCTCTGTTGCATTGTTAAATTGGATATGATTTTTAGCATTTCCAATGGCTGGTGTATTATCTGGAGTATTACTTCCAGTTGCCGATGTAGTTGCATTTCTTAAAGTAGTCATGTCGTAAGCAGACAGTATGGTATTTGCATCATCGATATCAGTTGCTGGGTCAAAATCAGATTTATTAAACCATTCAACCATTGTTTCGTTTGGAGTTCCTACTCCCCAGGTCGTAGCTTGAGCTTTAGCAGCATCTAACATTTGTTGGTATTCCCCTGGAGGAAAGTAAAAACGTACGTTGACAGTAGCGGGGCTTGCGTTAGCTTGCAACAACGGAGCGTTATCCACCGTTTTTACCGACCAATTTCGAATCATTACATAGGTGGCATCATTTGTACCTGCGCTATAACGATCAGTAGCGGCATCGTCGATTGTCAATTCGATGTGATCTATTTCTGTTACGTTATTGCCCATTTCGATTGCGAATAAATATTCATCTGGATCTAATGGGTTGTAATAATATCTCCATCCGGAAAATTCACAATAAGCATTGGATCGAATGATTCCATCGGTTTGAGTCATCGCTTGGTGAATCGTATCACCGCTTACAACATCTACAAAGTAGTTGGTTGTTTGACTAGCACCTGCATTAGAAGCATCCAATGTAATGGCATATTCTACTGAAGGATGAGTGCAGTCAAAATCGAAGGCAAAGTCATAAGATGCTTCATCCGTTTCCGAATTAGGATCCGGCATTTTTGTTAAATCTTTCAATCCTAAAGTGGGTTGAACAACTATTCCATCATGATCCTCTGAATCCTCTTTCGAAGTCCCAGCATTGATCATTAGCGTTTCCATAGTTTCAGCATTTGGCGCTATAACTTTTAAGGTATAAATTGGTTCTATTCCAACACCATCTCCATTATAATCTTCGTCCAACAATAAATGTTGGAATCCATATTTCCCATCCATGTCTGTTCTCATGCGTACAGTCAAATCAGTTCCACCACCATCGTAATCAATTTCCAACAATACCAATGCTCCTTCCAATCCTGGTTCATTCGCATCTTGAATTCCATCTGAATTGTAATCTATCCAAACAAGATTTCCGATGGCAGCATCATCTGCATAATAACCAAAATCAACGTCGGTAACATTTGCTCCACTAATGGTAACCATCTTTGGATCAGATTCACTATCCAATCCTAAACTGTGCCAGTAGCTTTCTAATTTTGACAAATCATCGACTACTTCTACAGTGTAAATTCCGTTTGGTAATCCGTTAAAACTGTATGTTCCATCTGGAGCAGTTGTTGTACTTGCGATTCGAGTTCCGTTAGTATCAAGCAGCCAAAGGTTCACGTTTTCAAAACGATTAATTTCACCTGCATCAAGCATACCTTCTGCACTAACATCCTCCCAAACTGTTCCGTCGATGCTGTAAGGAGTCACTGCTTTCAATCCAAAATCTTGGAATAAATTTATATCACCAGCGGCTAAAGTAACTATGTCCGATTCGTTATTGGCAGGTATCGAACCATCAGGATCAACACTCATTGTTAATCCGCTTGGAACAGTATTCTGATCAAGTCTTACTCTATAATCTCCTGCTGCCAATCCACCGAAATAGTAAGCACCATTTTCATTGGTCTTAGTAGTTGAGATAACGTTCCCTGATGCATCGTCCATCAATTCAATATTTACTCCTTCGATGCCTGGCTCTCCTGGCGTAAATAAACTATTTCCGTTCATATCAAGGAAAACAAAATCCCCTAGAAGTGCATCTCCTGCACTGTGTGCATTGGGTACATACCCGAAGTTTTGATTCATATCATCAGCAGCTCCAAGCGCAACATCGCTTTCTTCCGCGGTTCCATTGTCAGGATCAGATGTGTTTTTCAAAGCATCTAAAACGTATTCAGTATCCGTAATTACTACGGTATAATTTCCTGATTGTAAATCTGGGAAAATATAGTTCCCATTCGCGTCAGTAACCGAACTTGCAATTGGAACTCCACTAACATTTTCCAAAGAAACCGTCACTCCTGGAATACCAGGTTCGTTAGCATCTTTTATTCCATCCTCGTTGAAATCCATCCAGACAAAATTTCCAATATCTGCTGGTGCTCCAGTAGATTGATAACCAAAGTCTCCACCAATCCAAACATCTCCAGGAGCAATAACTATCAACTCTGAAATATTGTTAGCATCGTTATCTGGATCTTTTGTTGGAATGATATTAAAACCAGTTAAGTCACTTTCTTCAACTTCAATAACATAGGCAGCTGGAGGAAGATTTGTAAAAATATAATTTCCATTTGCATCAGTGGTAGTTGTTGCATAAACATCGTCATACAGACCATCGTTATCTGCATCTTCATATAAAGTGATCGTCACATTAGCAATTCCAACTTCCGCTGGATCCTGAACACCATCTCCATCCGCATCACTCCAAACTCGATCTCCTAAGACTCCAGGAGCAGTCATAGAAGCGGGCCCGTCAGTATCTGTTTTTGGATTCCAATTGTAGCCAAAATCAGCAATGACATATTCGTCGCCTGAGTTGACTGTCACTGAAATATTCCCATCCGGAGAGCTTGTTCCATTATCTTCATCATAAATTAAATTCAATCCATTAGGTACACCCGCAAAGATGGCAACTGTATAAATTCCTGGATCTACATTTTTGAAAATGTATCCACCGTTGGCATCTGTGATCTCAATTGGGCAATCAACGCCTGATGTACAATTAGCACTTTGAAGTTCAACGGCAATGCCTGCAATTCCTTGCTCTCCTGCATCTTGATCTCCATCCCCGTCTTCATCCATCCAGATATAATTTCCTACAGCACTTGAAGGCAAGAAACCAAAATCGATAGAATAAGTTGTGGCTCCAGGGCTACCTGAGTTAAGGGTCACTTCTGCGTTATTTCCGTTTAATATTGCATCGTTGTCATTATGACCGTTACCAGCATTTTGTACAGTTAACCCGGACAATGCGCTATTTGCCGCCAAGGCATCTGCTAAAGCAATTTTTATTTTATAATCTGTATTGTAGTCGATTCCTCCTGCTACGTTACTGTCATCAAAAATGTAATTTCCATTTACGTTTGTAAATGTTGTTGAAACTACATTATCATTAACATCGGTTAAAGAAACTAGAACATTAGAAACCACAGGTTCACTTGGGTCTTGAATTCCGTCACCATCTTGATCAATCCAAACATAGTTTCCAAGTGCCAAGGGAGCCGGTGGGCATAGTAATTCTACATCTCCAATTCCTGCCCCTTTCCCATAGGTTCCTGAGGAACCACCGGTCGTATTGTACAGTTGTAACCCTTGAGTTTTTGCCCCTGTTATATTATCCATCCAAACTACTCCACCGCCCCAAGTGGTAGTCGGATCCATTGAGGAGACGATCACTTCATTTGTATAAGCTCTTACTGCCACACCTCCTAAAGAAGTTTCCTCATGTATGGCATCGAAATATTCTCCACAGTAATATTCTCCAGTTCCTGGGCCTTGGTTATTTACACCGCAACCACCGCCTATTGTAGTTGTTCCATTATTTTCTAAAACATAAGTTCCATTATTATTGTAAAGACGCAATAGATCTCCTCCAGAATATCCATTACCAGAAGAATTTCCCGAAGTTCCCCATTGTTGATACCCTAATTGATGACCCGCCCTATCGGCAAAACCAATAATCATATCAT
>CALGJW010000013.1 GCA_937930025.1 uncultured Saprospiraceae bacterium
ATTGGTGCAATGCAAGGGGGAATCATCAAAGGCACTTTTTTCCCATCTGTCCAGCAAGACAACTTTTCCGTTACTGTCGAGATGCCATCTGGAGCTCGAGAAGATCAGGTCGCTGCTGTTTTGGAAAAAATAGAGACAGCCGCCATGTTGGCTAATCAAGAAATGAAGGATGAATTTTTTGGTGGTGAGAAAGATGTGATTGAATTTATTGAAAAAAATATCGGACCAACTTCCTATCAAGGAAACCTAGTTTTATATTTATTAGAAGGAGAACAACGAGACTCCATTTACAATAGAAAAATTATTGGAAGAATTAAAGAGAAATTAGGCAAGGTTCATGGCGTAGACAAACTGGCTTTTGGAATTGGGGGTTTCTTTGGAACCCCAGTCTCTATTTCATTGTTAGGAAATAATGGCGAAGAGTTATTAGGTGCTGTGGAAATGCTTAAGTCTGAATTACAGAAAATTTCAGATTTAATGGATATTCAAGATTCCAATCGCGAAGGTTTGAAGGAGCTATCCATAGAATTAACTCCTGCTGCTGAAAATTTAGGATTTACTTTAGGCGGCGTAATGCGTTATGTACGCCAAGGTTTTTTCGGTGCTGAAATTCAACGACTTCAACGTGGACAGGATGAAGTAAAAGTTTGGGTGCGTTATGATCTTAAAGACCGAAGTTCCATTCAAGATTTACTTAAAATGCGTATAAGGTCTGCCAGTGGGCAAGCGATTCCACTGGGTCAATTAGTAACAATAAGGCCAGAGCGTGGAATCGTTGCGATCAATCATATTAATGGTCAACGTGAAATTAGAGTTACTGCTGAGGTATCTACTGAGAAAGCATCCGTGAGTGATATTAATTCGGATATTGAAACGATCATATTACCCAAGGTACTCACAAAATTCCCAGGGGTGAGAGTTGGTTTTGAAGGACAAGCAAAGTCAACGGCAGAAACAATGGCATCTGCGCAACGTACGCTACCTGTCATTTTACTATGTATGCTGTTTGTAATCATTCTGACCTTTAGTTCTGTGAGTCAGGCATTAATAGTCTTCATGCTTATTCCATTTGGTTTTATTGGTGTAGGATTTGGCCATTGGTGGATTGGTTCAGCTATTAGTTTGTTGTCCTTTTTAGGAATCATAGCCTTGGTTGGAATTTTGGTGAACGATGCCTTAGTTTTCATCTCCACTTTCAACGAATACATCAAAAAAGGAACTCCATTTAAAGAGGCATTATTTCAGACTGGAATCTCTAGATTCCGGCCAATTCTTTTGACCACGGTTACTACCGTCGCAGGATTAATGCCATTGCTTTTGGAAAAATCAGTTCAAGCCCAGTTTCTAATTCCGATGGCGATTTCAGTTGCCTTTGGGTTGATCGTAGCTACTTTTGTTTTACTTGTCATGATACCGGCACTCTTAGTTTTATCCAATAGAATTAAATTAACAACCACTTTTTTCTGGACCGGCGTTTGGCATGAGGCAGCCCAAGTGGAACCACATTACCCAGGCGAGCGAAAGCACGCTTGGCATATTACATTTGTATTAGCGGTTATTGTTTTAGCAGTTTTAGTCGGTCTTGTAATTTTAGCACTTAAGGTAACCCAAGGAATAATCTAATGAAGTACAATAAAACATACCTCCTTCTTTTTCTTTCCTTGACGTTTAGCATGCTATCCGCTCAGGAAGAAATGACTTTGGAAAAAGCAATTTCTATTGGTCTAGAAAAAAACTACGGGATAAAAATTTCCGATCAATTTATTCAAATCGCGGAAAATAATAACAGTTGGTCCCGAGCGGGAAGAACACCCACTGTGGACATCAATGGAACATTCTCCAATAATGTTATTCAGGATAACAACCCGGCCAGTTTTCTTCAAGGAAGTTTCTATAATGGATCACTATCCGCTTCCGCCAACGCCAACTGGGTTGTGTATAATGGAGGAAGAATACGAATTGCCAAAGACCAATTAGAACTGGCAGTCAGTCAACAAAAATTAAATAAAAAGGCAGACATTCATGATCTTTTAAGGAATGTTTATCAACTATATTATACGGTCGTTTTTGCCAATGAACGATTAGAGGTTTTAGATAAAAGCTTGATTTTATCCAAAGATCGTTTAGCCTATGAGGAAACAAAAAGAGAATTTGGCGCCTCAAATTCATTTAATCTAATCCAGTTTGAAAATGCTGTTTTAATTGACTCTACTGCTATGATTAGCCAATTGCAGCAGATAGAAATTGCTAAAAGAAACTTGTATACAACATTGAATCTTGATAGCGTTGAAGATTTTGTATTTTCAGAGCAATTAAATGTTACCCCTGAAAAAATAGAAATAGAAAAATTGGAGGAAATCCTTTTCGAAGAAAATTACACATTGAAAAGTTTGGAGATGTTAGCCAGTCTTAATCAATTGAATACCAACCTATCCACCGCAAGTAGAAAACCAACTATTAGTGTAAATGGTTCTTTGGGTTTTGCAGAAAACGCTTTCGACTATTTTGGTGAACTTCCTACTACAGGTCAAGAAATTCCACTAACTTTTAGCAATAGAATTTCAGGAAGTCTTGGTGCTAACTTAAATTGGAATCTTTATGATGGTGGAGTTAGAAAAGACAATATTAAAAATGCGAAAATTCAAGAATCTATAGACCAAACATCCATATTAGAAGCAAAAGTCGCGCTGAAAAATCAGCTAAATATTCTAGCTTCTAATTATAATAATCAGCTTGAATTGTTGATGCTTTCTGAGGCTCAATTAGCCGTTGCTCAAAGGAATATAGAAATGACAGCGGAGCGCTTTAAGGCAGCTCAGGTTACATCCCTTGATTTTAGAAATGTTCAGACTCAATATCTTTCGGCAGCTTTTTCCAAAGTAAATGCCATATATAATTTGATTATAACCAAAAGTGAAATCGATTGGTTAGTAGGAAGATATGAAAACAACTAAGTCTTTCAATAGAACTAATTTCTAAAAAATTAGACCGTCAACAAAACTATAATCGTAACCTAAGTCTTTTGCAATTTGATATAGATAAAGTCTTTCTCCTCTATCAATTTCCTTTTTACGCCGGACCCAAATCGCCAATTCCGTTAATACCAATTCGCTGAAATATTTATTCCTAATTAAATCCAAATTCAAGCCTTCATCAAGTTTACGCGCATTGATTAAACCTGTCAATTTCAGTTTGTTTCGCTCAGACCAATTCATCTTTTCCACAATTGGCAATAAAACAGTTTCAGCATTATCTATTTGATGAAATCTTGATTTAAGCAAATTTGATAGCAGACCAATTTTTAAATAATTTATCGATTCCCTATCCCCTTCCTTAAGTTTTACTTGTTCTGACTTGGTACTCAATTTTTCATTTAGATAAAAACCCTTTGTAAGCTGAGCTATTTCGAATGTTTTCTTTTTCAGCCAAACTGACCGATAAACCAGCCGTGGAATATCACTCTCTTGATAAGGCAAATAGTTGTCTAATTCCCAAAATATTTTATCAACCAAAATCGATACTTTCTTCTGAAGCCTTTCTCCACAGTTATCCAATTTGCCATTAACACTTACAAATATTTGATTCACTTTCATCTCAACTTTACCGTCAAAGGAAGCAATTAGGATATCTAAAATCTGCTCTTTTAATACAAACATTTTACTGTGATAGGCACAACCTAAATCATAGACCATTTGAATTGAGTTGTTTAAATAGGTAAGTAACTCATGAACATTTCCTACGACAGAAAATAGCGGTAATTTCTTTTTATTGGTTTTGGGGAACTGTAGATTTCGTTTTAAGTAGATGCTTAAGATTTCATTTTCTTTTTCGCGGTCATAAAGTCCGTTAAGCGGATCAGCTTGCTTAATAGCAAAAATTTCTTCTAAAATGAGTAAAGTATGATTGGTAATCGTAGCGTGTAGATCGCTCAGGTCAGTTGATTCAACTGATTCGGTGAGAAGTATATTACTGTCCCTAATCTTTGATATGTACATGACTAGCCGGTATTTTGGACTGGTTATTCGTGGCTTTATCAAGGAATTCTTAGTCTAATATACGTGTTTTCAGCGGATTACAAATAAAAAATAATAATTAAGTGAAAAAATCTGGTCCTTTTCATAAAATTTGGGGTTTCAAAATCCTGACTGTTTGACCAAAATATTATCGAATCAACAAATTTGACTTTACAACCAACCAGGCTTATACCGTTTATACTGTTATTGGACATTAAAGCCTAAGCGCTTCAATTGAAAAAGATCAGATTAGCATATCTTTACATTAATGGACACATTTAGCTCTAAAATAATTGGTTTTCTATTGTTTTTAAGCGTAATGGTCAAATGCAGATACGGGATTACCAGTCAGTCCAATATCATCCAATTTTGTTTTTGATGGCATCGTCAATCCTTCAGAATGGTCAGAAATTGAAGCTGTTAAATTGACCATGCAAGTGCCAGAATTCGAAGGAGAATTAACTGAGAAAAGTATTATTAAATTAGCCTATGATGAAAACTACATTTACCTATCCGGGGCTTTATATGACTCAGAACCCGATAAAATTCAGGCCACTTCAAAAGAGCGGAATAGAGAAAGTGCGCA
>CALGJW010000014.1 GCA_937930025.1 uncultured Saprospiraceae bacterium
TAACCGAACTACCACTGTTCAAGGAATTATAGATGCCAGTCCTGAGTCGGTTTGGAAGCTACTAACTAATGCAGCTGAAATTACATCCTGGAACTCTACAATTACTTCTATTGCTGGCGAAATAAAAATAGGCGAAAAAATTCAGCTGAAGTCTAGCCTGGATCCCAATCGCACTTTTAAATTAAAAGTGAAGGAGTTTGTGCCGAATTCAACCTTGGTATGGGGAGATGCGATGGGCAAAAGAACTTTTTCCTTAACGAAGACAGAAGATGGCAAGACTAACTTTAGTATGGTCGAGAAAATTGGTGGTTTAATGTTTCCTTTGTTTGCCGGAAAAATTCCTTCTTTCGACGAATCCTTCGATCAATTTCTTTCGGATCTTAAAAAGGCAGCTGAAAAATAATTTAAAAATTGACATGAAAATTTGGAAATTTTTACGAACTTGAATTAATTCCCTTCGAGCTCGTAAATTCCATGAAATTTTCTTAAGCTAAAAATGCTTAGAGAACCTCTTCGTTTATTTTTTAAAAACAAAATACATGCAAAATGGAAAACAACATTAACATTTTATCATTAGTACTGGCAACATTGGTCCCAATGGCCATGGGAATGCTTTGGTACAGTAAGGCACTTTTTGGAAAAGCTTGGATGGCATCGATAGGGATGACAGACGAAAAAATGAAAAGTGCGAACATGCCTGTCATGATGGTTGTCTCAATACTAATGGCTTTTTTAATGTCATTTTTCTTGCTTCAATTTAATAATGGACCAGGACAAGAAGGGATTTATGACTCTTTTAGGCATGGAGCGATTCATGGAATTGTTTTAGGCGTTTTTCTAGCGATCCCTCTTTTTATTTCTAATGGATTATTCGAACATAAGACTTGGACTAATATGTTGATTAATGGTTTTTTCTGGTTAGTCTGCTTTGCCATTATGGGAGGAATTTTGGATGCAATGAATCATTGGACGCATTGATAATTGTCAATTCAAGGAATAGTTTCGGGTAGGGTTTAAATTTACATACCCGAAATTATTTCCTTCACTTTAAACTAGAAGGTTTGCCTACCCTAAAATTCACAGCCACCCTCAAGCGTTTTTTTCCAAAACTTAAGGCCGAACAATTTTCGTCCGCCACTATTCTAGAGTTGCTCAATCAAGCCGAAGAGCACTATCCCGGTTTGCTTTTCTATATTTTAGATGAGCAGAAAATGCTGCGCAAGCATGTAAATATCTTTATTGACGGAAACTTACTTGCTGACCGAAATGACTTAAACAAAGTTGTGGGTGAATCTTCAGAAGTTTATATTATTCAAGCCCTTTCTGGCGGCTAAAATATTTTGATATGTCGAACAAATCTACCTTATTAGTATCCACCAGAAAAGGACTTATTGAATACCGAAAGTCTAACGAACTTTGGGAATATGCTACTTGTCATTTCAAAGCAATTCCAGTTACTATTGCATATGAAGATCCTAGAAATGGAACTTGGTGGGCAGGATTAGATCATGGACATTGGGGAGTCAAACTAAATCGTTCGTCCGATCGAGGGAAAACTTGGGAGGAAATAAAACCACCAGTTTATCCGGAAGGAAGTATTGTCAAAGCCGACATTCCAGCTAAAACGGAATATTTCTGGGCGATAACTGATGGGGGAGCGCAGTACCCGAATCGAATTTGGATTGGCACCATTCCAGGTGGTTTATTCAAAAGCGAAGACAATGGAGATAGTTGGGAACTCTGCGAAGCCTTATGGAATCATCCCAGTAGAATGGAATTATGGTTTGGCGCAGGATTCGACCATCCCGGAATTCATTCTATCATCGTCGACCCTAGAGATAATGATCACATTACCATTGGTGCAAGTGTTGCTGGCGTATTTGAAACTCACGATGGCGGCCTAAACTGGACGCCTAAAAACAAAGGCCTTCGCGCAGAATATCTTCCAGAAACTGATCCAGAAGTTGGGCATGACCCTCACATCTTAGTAAGCACTAAAAATTATCCTGATATCCTTTGGCAACAAAATCATTGTGGTATTTACCGCAGCAACGATGCTTCAGCGAATTGGAAAGAGGTTGGGAAAAAAGGGACGCTTTCTCATTTTGGATTTGCCCTAGCCACCGATGAAAGTGATCCCAATACCGCTTGGGTAGCACCTGCGATTGCTGATGAGTATCGGATTGCAGTGGAGGAGGCCTTAGCGATTTGCAGAACCACCGATGGCGGCAAAACCTGGCAAGCATTGCGAAATGGTCTGCCACAAGAAAATTGTTTCGATATAGTTTACCGACATGGATTGGCTTTTAGCGGAACAGATTTAGCCTTTGGTACTACGACAGGAAATCTTTTTATTTCCAGTGACCGTGGAGATCACTGGAAATGTTTGTCTAATTACTTGCCCTTGGTGCATGCGGTTTGTTTCGCTGAGTAGATAGTGGGTGGTGAGTAGCATCGCAGACTTTCAGCCTAAAACATTCTTTTGGATAGTCTCTCCTACTAAAAGTCATTAAGAACCAGCCGTAAAAAAAAAGGTAGAAGCCTGAAGGGCTTCAATTCAAAAGCTTGGGGCAGCGCCCCAAGTTTAATTAACCACCGGATTGGCAGCCTGTAGGGCTGCGATTCTGTTCGCAATATTTTCGACACTTACGTTCTCATTCCTTCACAACCTTCCCATTCCCCACATTCCCCTTCTTCCCAATCACTTGATAAAAGTAAATCCCGGATGCAAGATTAGAAAGATCCAAAGTAATCGACCGTTGCCCTTTCTCCGAAGATCTCAAAACTTGCTTTCCAGCAGAGTCATAAAGTACCGCAAACGACTGTTCATCAATCTGAGTAGTACTGGATAAATAGCAAATATTAGAAGTCGGATTAGGACTCGCAGTCCAAAATTCTTGAGGAGCATAATTAGGAACTTGAATCGAAGTGGCGACTAACTTTGTCGTATCACAAATCGGATAGTCGGTGTCTAGTCTATAGGAAGGAAAGTAGGGAAGAGAAATTCCGTGTGCTCCAGCTAATTTGATTCCGTGCTGTTCAAAATTACAAGCCGTGCCTTTGGCATTTGGATTATGCATAACATGCAAAACATCGATGCCATTATTACTATTGTAATAGATTTTACAATCGGGCCCCAATTGAGCATTATAAAAAGTTGAACTAAATGGAGAAGCATAGCCATCGAATGTTGCGATGAGCGTTTTAGAGGCTTCAATATTTGGAGAGGTAAGGTCAAATTGAAATAATTCTAAAGTACTATTTACATATAAAAAACGACTATTAGGAGAAATGGCTGCTCCTCCAAAATGAGGTTCTATTTCAAATGGAATATGTCTTGGATTTGAAAATTCTCCTATTTCACGATCAAAGTCAAAAAGAAAAATTCCAACATCTGCGAAGGCTCTAACGAACAAGTTTCCATCTGGACTAAACAAAGTCTGTAAATCATCATCGATTTCCATAATTGTAGCTCCTATTGTCTGAGTTTTAAGAACAATTTGGTCATTTTCAGTTAACTCATAGATTTCATATTTATTGCTATCACGAACTCCAGAGATTATCCACCAGGACAAATGATTTTTTCTCTTCACAGCTGTTAGGAAACCATTGTTTAACAGATCGAGATTAATTCCTTTATTCTTCTGTATGACTTTTCCCAACCCATTATTTGCACTTATATCAATAATAGTATGGAACAGAGAGTCTGAAACAACTATTAATTCCAGGTTAGTATCAATAATAATTCGTTTATGAAAAACATGATAAATTGAATCATTACTAGTGGAGGGTAGGATCAGCATACTCTGATGCAAAGAAGGGTATTCATCATCACAATAGGAATCGGCGATTTCTCCGGGATTCAATCCGAATCCATTTTCCATTTCTTCAAATTGTTTATTATGTATTAAGCATCCATTTGTATAAAATAAAAGTTCGCCATTTTTATCGGAAATACACGCGTTAGTAGATCCTAAGGGCAAGTTATGCGAAACATTTTCTCTTACCAATGAATCCGATTCAAAATTTAATTTTGTTCCATTAATACCGCTACCTCCAAACATCCAGTTGTAATCATATTGCACTTGGGCAAAGGATTGCCCAAGTACAACTAAAAAGAAGAATATCAAATATGTATATTTCATTAATGTATTATGCTGAATTTAGAAATTTGACCGTGATCTTAAATTTTAATAAATTATGTTTCTGGTAGAAAGCCAATATTAAACTCAATATAAATATTTAGGTTTTAATTTGTTGGATTGCGACTTACTTTTAATGAGTGGTTAGGAAAAACGGGACTTTTTGCCAAGAAGAAGTCGAAATAATCCAATTGCTACCCAACTATTCGAGGATCGACAATTTAGTTTAATTGAATCAAGGCATTGTCCAAATATCTGGATCGAATAGATGGTGAGTAGAATCCCAGACTTTCAGCCTGCCTAGTGTTTACTTACCATACTATGGGCGATGCCCATAGTTAAGGAACCTAAGGCCTTCAGCCTAAAACATTCTATTGGATAAATATGTCATACTAAAAGTCATTAAGAACCAGATTTAAAATCAAAAGGCAGAAGCCTGTAGGGCTTCAATTCAAAAGCTTGGGGCAACGCCCCAAGTTTAATCAATAACTGGATTGGCAGCCTGTAGGGCTGCGATTCTATTCGCAATATTTTCGACACTTTTTACTTTCTCATTCTTTCACAATTCCCCCCACTTCCTACATTCCCAGCCCCCTCTTCAGCTTATAAAAGTAAATCCCAACTACCAGATTAGAATTGGTCTATGCTTCCCCCCAAATTTGACACCACT
>CALGJW010000015.1 GCA_937930025.1 uncultured Saprospiraceae bacterium
AGATATTTATGAAGACGAATTAGAAATGATAGGAGTAGACCGTTTTGAAATATAAAAGAAGGCAGGCGATAATAATTTGTATATATTCAGTCAGTTTATATGACTATTTATTGTATGTAATGAAATGTTTATTCCCTCACAGATTTTCTACTGCGGTGTGCTTTACTGCCAAGCAAAAAAAAGGAAGAATATGGTGATTTTACTGTTTTAGTAGTATGTTAATTTTCTGTCAAACAGTGATTTAAAAGGCAAATATGCTTGTCCAAATAAAAATAATATGGTAATTTTTCGTAATGTTTTAATGATTTGGAGCAACTATTTAATAGTTTAATTTTTAAAATAAATAAATAACTGAAAAACAATATTTAAAGAAATTTAAATTTTATACTTTAAAAAACTGCCCCCAATCATTAAACGGTTACGTAATCGTTCGATAACTTTATCCAACTCCTAAAATTAGCTGAAACCGAAAATATCAAAGAACTGGATAAGGTTATCAATTTTTCAGCAATCATTCCCGATAGCTAACATAATTCCAATAATGGATACCCTCTAAAGAATATAACAGGACTAGTCCTTCTGTATACCTGTTATATTCGTGGCAGAACTACAAAGAACTTTACCTCCGTACAGGCAGGCTGAGCATGGGGGAGATATGCCCTATCTTAAAAATAGGATAGGAAGTTCTGAAGGCGCAAGCATGCTATAAGATAAAATGAGAAACTACTTATGAGAAAGGACTGCTCAATCAACGGTGTCAAAGACAAAACGATTGTTTTCTAACAACTCTGACTGTCAACATTTGCGTTCCGATTTCAAGCGGAATGAACTTGAACTTGATCCCGCTTGAAAGCGGGAAATTTGAACTTCCTCTATGAGAAAACTTTAACAACATGTGTAAACATTTTTTTATTGTCACCCTGGCACTCTTCGTGTCTACTACTACTTCTTTTGCCCAAGAAGACTCTTTTATTAGCCCCATAGATGGTTGGGAGATGACCACTACTCCTGATGGGAAGATCGGGATCAACCTAAATCTTAATGAGGCCTATATGGATCAACCTATTCAGCTTTATGTACAGTGGTTTGATCTTGATGATGGTTTGCAGTGGGAACATAAAATCTACCCACAACTAGAGCAAGCCCCAAGCAGCATTACTGTTCACACGGACAAAGTGGCGTTTCATACAGATCACCTATTAGTAATCGGAGGTATCTTAGGGGAAGGACTAGCTGCCCAATACTTTATCACCCATGAAATCGAATACCGAACAACTCCTGCTTTTGTGGAAGAGGAGTTGGATTTTTCAGTGAAAGCCAGCGGGCATAATTGGCACACTTTTATGATTCCGACCCCGAAGCGGAAGCAGACGGCTCGATATGAGTTATTTCTGCAAGATTCAATCGGAAGTCTGGCCTTTATTTATGAAGAAGGACTGCTGGAAGTTGGTCAAGATACGCTTTTGATGGATGGATTTCCACCAGCAACCAAAGATGGCTTTTCAATTAAGATTGTGGAGATGAAGTCGGGACAGGTGTATAGGTCAAAAGAACCAGCATTTGCACAAACGCCACCTACCGCCTATGTAGCCAAAAGCGTTCCTATACTTCGACCCAAAAATTACTATGTAAGGGATAGTCTGGTCATTCAAGCTGACCAACGATCAAATATTAACAATACCTACACATCAGAGATGCATATAGATTTGCGAATCAAATTTGCATCTAATTTTCACTCCATTAATTGGTATCGGGATGGAAAGGCAGTTTCTAATGAAACTAGTTATCGTATTTTATCTCTAAACCCAGATAATGATGGAGCGTATTGGGCAGTAGCGCACAAAGCGGACGGCAGTACCATACAAAGCAATACCATTAACGTCAAGATCGGCAAAGGAGGCGGGAAAAATAGCATTCCAAATAAATTACCTACGCCGCTTATCTGCCTCGGAGACATTAAAATGTCTAATTATATTATTGGGAAAAAGATGTTAGTCAAATTTCCATTCTGGGATCAGCAAGATGCTACCGACTTGTCATTTTGGCAAAGAGGGCCATTTAAGAAAAACAGCCTTGGTAACTTGTATGAAGTTAAACAAAATGGTCATCATTCTAGGAGCAATTACACGGGGCACAATGGCAAAAGATATGACCAAAGAGAGGCCTACGACATCAATATGCTTAGTAATAGCGAGGAGGGTCGTAATGTGTACCCTGTGTATGATGGAGTGGTCATTATGGCTCAAACACAAAATGCTAGAAAGACGGTGATTCAATCACAATATTGGAGTGAGGAGTTCGGTCAGTGGATGGTTTTCATCCATGATTATCTACATACAAAAGGAGTTGACGAGGACGGTATGGTCATCCAGCTTAAAAGAGGAATGAATGTTAGTGCAGATCATCCGATTGGAGTGGTGAGTAATCAAGGATGTAAGAATATCCATCTTCATCATAGTGTCATGACAGAGGATCCTAACAGGTTGGGCTATTTTGTAGCTAGAGACGTGAACTACTATCCCAAAAACCCTGATGGCCTAAAAGCATTTTGATCTTTTTAAGAAGTCAGAGCGGAGAATAGAGAGTAGAGATAGTTCTCGTTTTAACGGATTTGTTCTCTGTTCTCTGCTCTCTGTTCTCTGCTCTCTGTTCTCTGTTCTAAAAAAACATTATTACCTACTACTATATGAAGAAAACTAGACTTTTTTTTCTTTTGACTTTTTTCTTTTATGCAATGAATCTTGAAGCTCAAGGAATAATAGAGGGGGTTTCTATTAAAGTGTGTGAGGACAATACAATTATTACGGCCTATGGAGAAAACTATAAGGATTGTAGTGGACTGTTTATAAAAACCACAAGCCTACCAGCGACAGAATATCATTCTTTGATAATAGAGCTTGGTAAAGGAGACTTCTTTCCTGTAGGAGCGTGTACAGATTTGACCATCGGAAATGAAGCAGGGGGATGTGATGGAAAAAACCGAATTGATCATTTTTTGGTCTGCCGACCAGAAGTTGTCGGAATTCGTTCCCCCAAAAAGTCGATTTGCCCAAAGGAAGAAGTGTTACTATCTTTCTCTTTTAATATACCAGATGGTTTTGCTGGAGATGTAGGGAACTATGTCAAATGGAGTACTGGGGCTCGTGGTAAAAGCATTACTTTCCGTACAGAGAAAGACACTATTATCAGGGCAACTTATGGAGATTTTTTTGGCTGTGAGCAGGAATATGAATTCCCAATCAAAATCGAGTCAACTGATTGTGATGATTGTTTAGAGGCAAAAGTTGATACTTGTGCCAACAAGGCAACGCTGGCAATAACGAAGGAAGGGGATCCTTTATGGGAAAACGGATCGACCGAAAGTATTCGAGCAATAGAGCTTCCTGGGACCTTCTTTGTTGATATTATTTCTCCAAATGGCTGCCATCTGTTGGACACGATTGCTCTTGGAGCTTACGCTATTCCTCTAATACAACTAGGAGATAGCATCATTACAAAGGAAGGTCAGCCAGCTTGGGTTAATATTGAAAAAAACACTCCAAATACATCGACCTACTGGACTTTGCCACCCTTCTTCGTGGATTCACTAGCGAACCTAACAATATTCGAAGATTTTCATATCCCATCCCCTTTAACAAGCGGCTACTTGACTGCCAGACAAATCAACGAATTTGGCTGCGAACATATAGACAGCACTTGGGTAGAAGTGATCAAAGACACTACTCAAAAACCTTGTACCCGAAAAATATATTCTGCCAATGCTTTCTCTCCTAACGGAGATGGTCATAATGATTATTGGTTTTTGCAAAGCGAACAGCGCAAAGATGCTGGAGAGATTGTTTCTATTGAAGTTTATGATCGCTGGGGAGGTCGCCTCTTTGAGCGGCACAGTGGCGTAATCAATAATATTTATGATGCTTGGGATGGGTATTCCAATAAAAAGAAGGTACCACTCGGACTCTATGTCTTTCAGGCTACTATCCAATTTATTGATGGCGAAGTTTGCTATTTGGTGGGGGATCTTACTGTTAAAGAATGAAAAACTTGAAAACTTCGTACAGTCCTTATTGAAAATTGAACCG
>CALGJW010000016.1 GCA_937930025.1 uncultured Saprospiraceae bacterium
TTTAATCGTGGAGTTGTCCGTTTTAAGATTTAATTGATCATCATAAACATCACCATTCCAATTTCGTTCTCCTTTGTTACCGGTGTAGCTTGTTGGGTGTAAAAAAAATACATCAACTTCAGCTTCTTTTTGATTAGTAGCCATTTGTACTGTTGGAAATAAATCAGCAGAATCTATTTTTTCAGGAAGAGCGGCCCAGCAATCGGGGTTGTTGTAATCGGGTGCCTTTGGTATTGGCAACGATTCAAAAGCAATCCTTGGCTTAACAGATATACATCCTGAAAAGAACGCAATGGCCAATAACAAATATAGATATTTCATAAAGTGTGGTAAGTTCCTAAAAGATATACGAATAATTAGACGGTTTCGTGTCTTGAAGCCCAAGAAGTTTTGCTTAGTCCTATTCGTTCCTACCTATTACCGACAAATATCTCCCTATCTTTGCAAAGAATGATAGAAACGAAAAAAAATATACGCGCATTAAGTTCTGAGCAATTGACAGACCTAATCAAGGGTTTTGGTCAGCCTTCTTTTCGTTCAAAACAAATTTACTCTTGGCTTTGGCAAAAGGGTGCTAGTTCATTTCTTGAAATGACTAATCTTTCGAAAGAATTGCGAGATCAATTAGAAAATAGTTTTACTATTCCAGTAATACGAGAAGACAAACGACAGGTTAGTGATGACGGAACAATTAAGTTTCGATATACCCTTCATGATGGTCACAAAATAGAATCCGTACTAATTCCTGTTCCTTCTGACAATAGATTTACCGTTTGCGTTTCTTCTCAGGTCGGTTGTAGTCTTACTTGTAAATTTTGTGCAACAGGTCAAATGAAACGACTTAGGAATCTTACGGCTGGAGAGATTTACGACCAAGTGTTTAAAGTCAATTTAGCTTGTGAAGCCATTTATGGAAAACCATTGACCAATGTCGTATACATGGGAATGGGTGAGCCCTTGTTGGCCTATAGAGAGGTAATGTCCTCTGTTGATAAAATCTGTGGTACAGAAGGATTGAATTGGAGTCCACGGAGACTTACGATAAGTACAGCTGGAATTGCAAAGATGATTCGTAAAATGGCTGATGACGGCACTAAGGTAAATCTAGCATTGTCTCTTCATGCCGCTGATGATGAAAAACGAAATGAAATCATGCCCATTAATGAACAAAACACGCTTGGGATATTGATGGATGCTTTAGAAGATTTTCACCTTCGAACTAAGAATAGAATTAGCTACGAGTATATTGCTTTTCAAAATTTTAATGATAGCCTTGAAGACGCAAAAAATTTGGTGAAGCTGTGCCGTCGGTTTCCTGTTCGGGTGAATATTATTGAGTATAACCCAATTGATGGAGTTGATTTTGTTAAATCTCATGCGGATAAAATAGATGCTTTTGCACAATATCTAAAGGACCACGGAGTAATGGCAACTGTGAGAAGAAGCCGTGGGAAGGATATAGATGCAGCATGCGGGCAACTCGCTAATAAAGATTAAATTAGAAAAGGGACGCTGTTCGAAAACAACATCCCTTTTTTCTTGCTTGCAACAAGGCATCTAAGTGCCGCTCCCCCTAGAGCGAGCAATATTTCATTTGACTAATTTTGTCTCTTTTTATTCCCTTGACATCTACGAAAAGTGCATTGTCAGCACACATCGCTGTGAAATCATTTTCATCCATATTCATATATGATTCATGACTCACTGCGACCACTACAGCATCGTAATCATTTGCTGGTGTTGGACGCATCTCAATTTTATAATGGCTTCGAACTTCTTCAGGACTTGCTAATGGATCGATTACATCTACATTGTTGCAGTATTGTTTCAATCCTTTTATCAAAACAGCTGCTTTTGAATTTCGAATATCAGTAACATTCTCTTTAAAGGTAATTCCCATCACTAGGATCTTTGAATTTCTTGGATCCTTTCCTAGTTTTTCTAACTGTCCTGCAACGCGTTTAGCAATTTTTGCAGGCATGCCATCATTTACAGATCGCCCAGCAGAAATTAGAATTGGGTTGTGACCTGTACGTATACTTTTTTGGATCAAATAGTATGGATCCACTCCGATACAATGACCTCCAACCAATCCAGGATAGAAATTTAAAAAATTCCATTTTGTTCCTGCGGCTTCCAAGACATCAAAAGTATTGATGTCCAAGTTTTCAAAAATTAATGACAGTTCATTCATCAAAGCAATGTTTACATCTCTTTGTGTGTTTTCAACAATTTTTGCTGCTTCCGCCACCTTCATTGTAGGTGCCTTATGAATACCTGCGGTAATAATCGATTCGTATACTTTTGCGATTTCTTCTAAAGCTACATCATCAGATCCTGAAACTATTTTTACAATTTTGTCAATTGTGTTTTTCTTGTCTCCCGGATTTATTCTTTCTGGAGAATATCCAACCTTGAAATCAACATTGAATCTCAATCCGCTTTCTTTTTCTAATATAGGTACACAAACTTCCTCTGTGCAACCAGGATAGACTGTAGATTCAAATACCACATAGTCTCCTTTTTGCATGGTACGGCCAACTGTCGTTGTCGCTGCTTTTAGTATTGTTAAGTCTGGTTGTTTGAAAGCATCTATTGGTGTGGGCACTGCCACCACATAAAAACGAGTTTCTTTTAGGTCCTCCAATTGGTGCGTAAAGGAAATCGTTTTGTTTTCAAATTCGGATGCATTTACCTCTCCAGATGGATCTTGATTATTTTGCATCATTGCTATTCTTTTCGCATTGATATCAAAGCCAACTACATTAAAATGCTTTGCAAACTCCAATGCAATTGGTAATCCTACGTAGCCTAAACCCACTAACGCAATTGAGTCTAATCTTTTCTCAACTCTGTTGAATAGGTCGTTAAATTTTGTTGTTTGTTTTTTTACTTGGTTTTGTGTTAATAACATCATCTTTTTTTTCGGATTAACAAATAGAATTCCCCTTATAAAATTTGCTTAATATGAAAGAGCTTAGATATAGGGTGAATAATAACTTTAGGATGTTCAAGACTTCTAGACAAAGACAAAAAGGATTCCAAGATTATGGATGATGGATTTCCATAACATATAAATGAATGGGGGGAAGAGCTTTAGAATCCACATAATTTTTAATCTTATATGGGTTCTCTTACTTTTCTTTTTTAATCTGTCGTTTGAAGACAGGATTCAGGCCTTTCTTGGTTACTGAGCAGGGGTCAAGTTCTAGCATTATTCCTATTTCTTCTTCGAAATGATACAATCCTTGGTTAATCATATGTCAGGTTTCTGATTTATTCGTATTTTAGGTGTTTTGTAACATAGCTTCCATATTATCGGCCTCGGTTTAAGGATTTAGCCGTTTATTTTATATGTCAAAAACTCCAAGTAGTAAACTTTTTAACCTGATCAAATCACTGAGTGGTTCTGAAAAAAGATATTTTAAACTTTTTTCGAAGTATTATTCGCAGGGAAGGGATAATAAGTATATGCTCCTTTTCGAGGCAATTGAGCGCCAGGAAGAATATGATGATGTTGCCCTTCGAAAAGTTCTTTATCAGTCTTCTGAACTGGAGTCCAGAAAATTTTCAGAAATAAAAAGTTATCTCTTTGACATTCTCCTAAGCACGCTTCATAAATATGAAGAGTCAAAGTTTTACGAATTAAAAATTTCACGCCTTTTAAACAATATTAAGATTCTATATTCCCGCTCGTTGTTTGATGAGGCGGAAGAGCAGGTGAAAAAGGCCAAAAGACTTGCTGGTCGAAGTGAAGATTTTAGCACATTAATTGAACTGATAGAGTGGGAAAAACGAATTCCATTTGCGCAAACAAAGATTGATTTTCTAGACAAACATTTAAATCGTTTAGAAGAGGAATCCCAAAAGGTCCGCAGTCAAATGTCGAACCTTATTGACTTCAGAAATCTTTACTTCAACATGATGCAAGTAATTCTTAAAAACCCGTTAAGTCGAAGTAATAAGGACAGTAAGGTTTTGGAAACAATTATAAACAATCCTTTGCTTTCCGAATCAAATGATTTTCTTTCACATAGGTCTCATTGCTTGTATCATAGAATTTTAGCGTTGTATAATTATACCAAGATCGACTATCAAAATTTTTATTCTCATAGTGGGCGGTTAATAGATCTCATGGAATCCAACCCGGTAATTCTTAATGGAGAAACAGGAGAATATGTGTCTGCGCTAAGCAACTTTGCATTGAGTTGTGGCCTTTTAGATCGTTATCAAGAAGTAGCCGAAGTCCTTCCTAAGTTTCTCAGCATCAAGTCATTAACAGAGGAAGACAAACTAAATATTCATCGAAAATATTATTCTCTAGCATTTTCATTTGCTACTAATACGGGAAACTTTCAGGAAGGAAAAAGATTGTTGGCGGAACACTTTAAAAAAATTAAAAGCTTTCCCTCTGGACAGTTCGAAAGTAGCAGTTTCTATCATAGTTATTTTTATATCTGTTTTGGCGTGGGAGAATATGAAGCAGCCTTGGACCACTTAAACAAGTCGTTGAGTCTTCCTCGGTCTTCTCAACGACAAGACCTCCAAGGAATTGCTCAAATTTTGAATCTTATCATTCATTATGAAATGGGAAATACACCTTTATTGGATTATTTATTTCGTTCCGCCTATCGATTTCTACAAAACAGAAACAGGCTGTTTCAGTTCGAAAGATTAGTATTAAAATTTATTAGAGATGCTGGAAAGATCGCTGGTAAAACTGCATTGAAAGATCAATTTATTCAATTGAAGTCAGATTTTGAAGCGTTAGAAAAAATTCCATCAGAGCGGGTTGTTTTTCAGTACTTCGATTTTATTTCATGGTTGGATAGTAAGATAAAAGGAATGCCGTTCTCTCAAGCAGTGAAAGAACGGCATTCGTAATTTTTTTGTAAGTCGAAATTAGCCACGTACAACTACGTCAAGTATATCCACAGCAGTTTTCACTTCCGTCCAACTCTGCTTTCCTCCACTTACTCCACTGGTGTTACCTCTAACATAATAATACCCGCCTTTAGCTTTTTCTTGCTCATGAGCATCCAATGATGTAGCAAAGCTGCTTACTTTAATTTCTTTGAGTGTGATTTTCTTTTTCATATGCGTACTCTTTTATGGTTTCAATACTTTTACAATATAAGCTAGAACCATGATATTTTTTGCCAACTTGTTGTCATAAGTCAGGATTCTGATTTTTCTCCGCCTATTGTTTAAGAGGAGTTGCTGTTCATTATAATTGTAGATAGATCTGCATTAAACTCTCATCAAAGAACACATATTAAGTAAAAATTCATTTTCTTTGCCTCATCAAAATTTGTAGAAATGTCAGATGAATTAGAAAATGCTGGAAGTAAAGGATATTGCATGATGTTCTTTGCCATTGGATTACTGTTGTTTGTAACCATGGTCGTATATATTTACTACGCAAATCAGAATGGATTAGGGTCTTAAACCCAAAAACATAGAAAGTAGTAAAAAGGTCTATAGTCTGAGCTATAGACCTTTTTTTTGGTGAATTTTGTCCGCAATTAGAGCGTTTGTCCCATTTGAAACAAGCCTGCAGGTGATACCATTATTGCAAGATCTGCCCTT
Organism: uncultured Saprospiraceae bacterium; assembly: GCA_937930025.1. GTDB lineage: Bacteria > Bacteroidota > Bacteroidia > Chitinophagales > Saprospiraceae > JABDJM01. The sequence goes on from CALGJW010000016.1 coordinate 5,590, forward strand.
CGGTTTGTTGATCTCGCCAATTCCATATCGGCTCCTTGGTCATAAGCAACCATAGGCTTTTTATCCCCGTGCCCTTTGGCTGATAATTGAGTTTTTTCCACACCAAGCTTTACTAGGGCCTTGACTACTGATTTCGCCCTAGCTATGCTTAGCTCCTCATTGGAGGCATATCGTGCTCCAGCTTTCATGGGCACATTATCCGTATGGCCCTCAACTAGGAGAAATGCTCCCGGGTTATTTATCAACATTTCGGCTATGGGCTTAAGTAGTTCTTTACTTTCTTTTTTAATTCTAGCGGAGCCACTTTTGAATTTAATTTCATTAGCGCCTTTGACATACATCTTTTGACCTTCTTGTTTTAGTGCGTTTCCACTTGGTGTATATTTCGCAAATTCATCTTTTATTCTTTTAGAAACTTCCGCATACTTTGCATTGGATGCTTCAATAGCAGCCATCATCTCATTTTTATCCTTTTCTAGGGTTCCTATTTCAGATTCTACTTTATCTAACTTTTTCATCAGACCCTCCTTGTCCTCTTTGTAATCCAACGCAAGTTGTTCCTTTTCCTCGTTTAAGGTCTTTAAGTTTTTTTCAAGATTTGAAACTTGGGTTTGGGTTCCTTCAAGCGCTTGATCAATCTCTGCTTTTTGGTTTACTAACTCTGTCCATTTCTTTTTGCTAACACAAGAAGGGAGAATCAAAGTGAAGCTAATTAATAACAAGAATAGGTGAATTGATTTTTTCATGGTGGTCATTTATTTTAATTGAAAAAGTGTTGTGTTTTGAAACGAGTTCGAAGATGTTTGTCCAATGTAGTTGAATACCCAAAATTTGCAATCTTTTTTTCAACAAATTTATTGTGGTATGCTTTGTTATTTTTGTCGTTAAAGTATCTCTTGAACTTTTTTTACATTTAATTATAGCTCCATAACTAATTGAATTTATGGCATTTATATTTGTTTGAAAAAATCATTGTTAGAATGATTTTGTTTTTCAGCACATATTCCTTTGTCCTTAAAAAATTACTGTATTATAGATGCAAAAAGTTGTCTTAACGTTGCGTAGTTTTACAGCAATAATTTGCTATTGAAAAGCTTCAAATGAGTAGAAGAAATAAATTAGTTAAGTTTTCTGAGCTCCTTACCTTTCCTAATGTCTATGAAAATTTTTCCTACGACGACCCAACCCTAATTGGCCAGAACGGCTTGGAAAAGGAATTGAAAGGAAAGTGGAAGGAATTACATTTTAAAAATTCAAATCCTATAACCTTGGAGCTCGCCTGTGGTAGAGGAGAGTATACCTTGCAACTAGCGGAGCAATACCCAGAAAGAAATTTTATTGGTATCGACATTAAAGGTGCACGAATTTGGAAAGGGGCCAAAACGGCCATTGATAGAAAACTTGACAATGCCGCTTTTTTAAGAACAAGAATAGAATTGATTGAAGAGTTTTTTGGTCAGAATGAAATAAATGAAATCTGGATTACCTTTCCTGATCCTTTCTTAAAAAAGGGGAAAGAAAATCGCCGATTGACTGCTTTGGCTTTCCTAAAAAGATATACAAACATCTTGCAAGATGGAGGTCTGGTTCACCTCAAAACGGATTCAGACGAATTATTTGATTTCTCTATGGAGTCTCTCTCCTCCACCGAATTTGTGCACATTGAGGAAGTCAACAATAATATATATGCCGGTGAGTTGCCAATTCCTGAATTGGAATTTAAAACCTATTATGAAAACATGCACTTGGCGATTGGAAGGACTATTAAATACGTTCGTTTTAAGTTTACGTAGTGTATTACTTTTTGATATCCGATAGAATTAAGTAATTTCCTTCCTATACAGTCTAAAATCTTGTCAGATGCGTAATGAATTTGTTGGTTTTACCATTCTCTCTTTAGTAGCAATATGGCTAGTTTATAGCTTTGTCTGGCCAGGAGCTATTTGGCTTTTGCTAATTCTAGTTCCGATTTTAGGTATTGGTTGGTATGACATGCTACAATCAAAACATGCCATCATGCGTAATTTTCCAATTCTAGGAAGGGGAAGATATGTGCTTGAAGTAATTCGCCCGAAGCTTTACCAGTATTTTATTGAGTCTGATACCAACGGGGCACCAATAAATAGAATTCACAGGTCAATCGTTTATCAAAGGGCAAAGAAAGAATTGTCCACGACTCCATTCGGAACTCAACTTGGGGTTTATGACGAAGGATATGAATGGATGAACCACTCTATTGGTGCGCTAAATGCCCATGATTTAGAAAGCCATCCAAGAGTACTTATTGGTGGCCCAGAATGTACAAAACCATATTCCTGTAGTTTGTTCAATGTATCAGCGATGTCATTTGGATCATTGAGTTCTGCAGCTATTGAAGCATTGAATGGAGGAGCTGCGATTGGCAATTTTGCGCACAATACCGGAGAGGGAGGAATAAGCCCTTACCATGATCGGTTTCAAGGAGATTTAATTTATCAAATTGGAACAGGCTATTTTGGTTGTCGTTCGAAAGACGGGAATTTCGATGAAGAATTATATGCCCAAAGAACAAGTGCAGACAATGTAAAAATGGTTGAGCTTAAATTATCCCAAGGGGCCAAACCTGGACACGGAGGGATTTTACCGGCGAAAAAGAATACTCCAGAAATCGCTGCTATTAGAAATGTAGAACCAGGGACGTCTGTTTTGTCTCCTCCTTACCACAAGGCTTTTTCTGATCCAATAGGCCTATTAAAGCTTATTCAGAAAATGAGAAAACTTTCAGGTGGAAAACCGGTAGGATTCAAATTTTGTGTTGGAAGAAAATCAGAATTCATCGCAATATGCAAAGCAATGGTAAAGTCAGGAATTGCTCCCGATTTTATCGGTGTAGATGGTGGTGAAGGAGGAACGGGAGCCGCACCATTAGAGTTTTCGAATTCTGTTGGAATGCCTTTTAAAGAAGGATTGGTTTTCGTTCATGATTGCCTGATTGGATTCAATCTGAGAAAAGATATTAAAATTATTTCAGCCGGAAAAATAATAACCGCCTTCGACATGTATCGTGCTTTTGCACTCGGAGCAGATGTTTGTTATTCTGCACGTGCAATGATGTTGGCACTTGGATGTATTCAGGCTTTAGAATGCAACAAAAATTCATGTCCAACCGGTGTAGCTACTCAGGATAAAGAACTCGTAGCTGGCTTAAATGTAAATGATAAAAAAGAACGCGTTGCTTCTTATCATCAGCAAACGATGGAAGCTTTTGTCGAACTCTTGGCAGCCTCGGGCCTAAGAAAAACAAGCCAAATAGATCGTAGACAAATTAGCAGAAGAATAACAATGAAAGAGGTGCTACGCTATGATGAAATTTACCCTTATTTCAGTCCTGGTTGCTTGCTTGAAGAATCTTCTGTTCCAAAAGAAATTCTTAGAGAGTGGCAGGAAGCTGATCCGGATCAATTTGTTCCCAAACGTTTTAATTCGGAACAATTGGCTTAGCTTGTAGTTGTTTTATTTCTTCTAGTGAATAGTTGTAAATAGATAAAGGCTCCTAAACAAATTACACCGGCGATTGAATAAGTTCTGAAAAACAATTCTGGTTGGTTTGAATAGAGCCACGCAGAGATAATTGCTCCGCCCCCAATTCCGATCTCCAAAAAGATATAAGCCGTTGCCAGGGCCTTTCCTTTTTCTTCATCAGCGGCTCTATCCACTGTCCATGCAAAAGCAGCAGGGGCTACTATGCCTGAAGAGAACCCTAAACATGCGGCCGCCACCATCACCATAAATGATGTGTCCGCTAATGCAAACACTAATAGACTACAGGCGATTAGAAATGAACCTACTTTTAAAACAGGAACTCGTCCAAGTTGATCAGAAACCTTTCCGGCAACAAGCCTAGAGCACATTGAGGCAACGGTAATACTTGTAAAAAATAGACCTTTGTTTGCCATTCCTACAAATTCTGAATGGTCTGGGGTAATCGTAAGTATAACCCCATAACTAAAATAGCAAAGCATAATAACGATAGCTGGTGCAATGGCACTTCTGTCTATCCAATCATTTTTTTTCAACTTTAATAAGGAAAAACGAAAGGGTTGTGGCTCACTTAATGTCTCTTTGAGGTTTAATAAAATAACAATAGACAATAGAGCAAGAATACTTGAAAAATAAAACATGGTATTGATAGAATATATCGCTGTTATCCAACTTCCAATAGGAGGTGTTATAGATGCTCCTAAGTTCATGCTAATTCCCAAAATTCCCATCGCCTCCCCCCTTTTGCTAAATGGAGCTATATCGGCAACAAATGCTGTTGTAGCGGTAGGTTTAAATCCAGTAGAAAATCCATGAAAGAACCTTAATAATAAAAACCCTCCTACACCTGCAACGACTGGATATAATAGTCCACAAACTACACAAACCAAGGTGCCAAAGATCATTACTGGAATACGTCCAACTTTGTCCGTTAATACACCACTAAATGGTCGAGATAATCCAGCCATCAATGTGAATAAGGCGATAATCAACCCTTTATAATCCTCTCCTCCAAGACTTGTTAAATAATTCGGTAGTTCAGGAATCATCATATTAAATGAACCCGAAAAAAGAGCGGTGCTTATACAAAGAAGTAGGAAAGGAAAAGTATAAAGGCGTTCTGCCGTATTATTCATCGGACAAAGATAGCCCAATGCCATAAGAGTTTATGACAACATATTATTAATAGAATTTAACTTAAAAAAAAGAGGAATATTGTTTAGTAAATAAGTATTCCTTTTATCTTAGCAACTACTGACAGGAGTTTTAAAACTTAAAAAATCAATTTATGAAAAGAATTCTAACTTTATTACTTGCGGTGTCATTTGTAACTAGCTCTTTTGCGGTAGTTTCAAATTACACAACGAATCCTGAGGTTCAACTACACTTTCAGGATTTAAGCGCTGAGTTTCAAGAAATGACCGTAGACGACTTTCTTTCTCTTACTCCAAAGGAATACCGAAAGGTTACTGGAAAGAGATTAGGAATTAAGAATGCTGTAAAGCTTAAGGCGGCTCAAAAAATTATCAAGAGACAAGCTAAAAGAGGAGCCGACATCTCAGAAGGTGTTTACATTTTACTTGCTATTCTTGGCCTTGGCTGGTTAGCTATGGGTCTTCTTAGCGACTGGGATGGTTCTGATTGGATTATTAACCTTGTGTTATACCTACTTTGTTGGTTGCCTGGTTTGATCCATGCATTGGTTAAGAAGAAAGATTACTATTAATAGTTCTCCAAATCAAAAAATTATGGGTCGTTTTCATTTATATGGAAGCGGCCCATTTTTTAACACAAGAGATGAGAAATAATCAATTCTTTCTTCGGTTTTTATTATTCCTAATGATAGTAGGACCAATTATAGGTTGGATTCTGCCTGCTGATTTTTTTGACAATAGCAGTATGATTATGTGCCCATCTCGGGCATTCTTTAACTTTGAATGTTTAGGCTGTGGAATGACAAGAGCAGTTATGCACTTCCACAATTTAGATTTTGGTGGGGCTACATTTTACAATCAGTTCGTATGGGGAGTCTATCCTTTTTTAGTTTTTCTTTGGGGTAAATGGACTTGGCAGTTATACAAGAATACCTTTGGTAGGCCTGCTATTCAATAGTTATTCTTTCGTATTCTTGAAAAGAATAGTTGTATTTATTTTTTTCATCCGGCTTATGCTTTTCTTCGATAACAAGTTTCCATTCGGATAAATCTACCTCAGGAAAATAAATCAATGAACCATTATCCTCGACTGTCACATCAACTTGGGTAAGATAGAGTCTATCCAACAAGGGAAATGCCGCCTTATAAATTTCGCCTCCACCGATAATAAATGCCTCTGATTCCTTATTGTCAAATGCAATTTCCAATGCTTCTTCTAAGCCAGAACAAACTATACAATTTGATACCACGTAGAATGGGTTTCTAGTTAAAATAATGTTTGTCCGCTTTGGCAATGGCTTACCAATAGATTCGAAACACTTTCTCCCCATTATGATATGGTGATCCAGTGTTGTTTTTTTGAAATGTTTTAGATCTGCAGGAAGATACCAAGGCAAGTCATTGTCTTTTCCTATGACCCGATTATTTCCTAGTGCTACAATTGCAGAAACGACCATTTTTTTAGCCGTGAAGCTAAATATATTCTAGGGATTCCAATATTTTTTGTTCTGAACTTTTTCGAAGAACAATTATTTCTCCTGAGTTGAAGCTTGCACAATTGTCAATAATTCCTCCAACGAAGTGGTGTCTTCATTTAAAGCCTGACTTTGAGCGATCCCTGTATTTATTGACTGAATGGCTTTGGTTTGATCTCCAGATTTATTATAAAGAGATGCTAAGGTTTCGTATGCATATCCTTTGGGTGCCAAGGCAACTGATTTTTTAGCCCACTTAATGGCAGACTTCAACAACTTTTTATCTTCGACAACCTGATAAAAAGTCCAAGCAAGATCATTCAATTCGGGCGCTTTTGCACCTTTGTTAAATTTCATGTAAGTCTTTGCTGACTTTGCAAAATTTAATCGATCTCCTTTTTGTCTAAAGTAAGCCATGCGGAAATTAGCCGATTCTTTTTTTGCTGTTTTGGGGTTTGCCTTTTTAAATAAGGCATCCAACTTGGAAAGTTCTTCTGGTTTCATTTCTAAATTTGATTCAAGATAAATCAAATCACTTATTTTACTTTCCACTTGCTCTTTCCCAAAACGTTCGAAAAATTTTGTCTTATTTTTAATTAAATAATCGAAGAGCTTAGTGTCTGTGTCCGTCAAATAACTATACACAAAATCCATTTTTTCTTCTTCGTTCATTTTATTTTCCCCAAAAAAGTACGCTTCTGCTATTGGCAGGTGAGCGCCGTTTTGCATCTCAAAACTTTTATCAATAAGCGTTGATACAAATTCAGGATCTCTATTTCCTTTATCAAATTTTGCTTGCATGGCAGACAGGGTTTCTGAACCATTCATTGCTATCTGTGCTAGTGCCAAAAGTTGTTTGGCATCATGAAACCCCAGACCTCTATGAATCGCTTTTCCACTTGGGTCAACGAACAAAAGGGTTGGAAAAGCAGCAATACCATATTTGCCCGACAATTCAATTCCTTCCCCTTTTTCCATATCAATTTTTACGTTCACAAAATTTGCGTTAAAAAACTGGGTTACCTCTTCTTCTTTGAAAGTCACTTTATCCATTTGTTTACACGGAGCACACCAGGTGGTATAGGCATCTACAAAAACCAACTTATTTGTTGATTTTGCTATAGACAAAATATCACTCCAACTGGCATTAGTAAATTCTAGCTTTTCTTGAGAAAAAGCACAAGTTGAAATAAGGATACACATCAAGCTGAGAAAACTTTTCATAGACCTTTTTTATATATGCTACAAGCCTTGGGCCAGTTTAGGCATTTTCTATTGTTCGGATGATTTTTATCGCCATTGATTCCTTTTGACGATCCCCTTTGGCTAATTCTAAAGCCTTTTTTGCAGATACCAATGCGGCGGCGTTTTGCTTTCGATCCAACAAAAGCTGGGCATGATGTAGGTAAAATTCTGGTTTGTTTCCTTTTTCAGCAGCTTCACCGGCCAACCGAATGGCTTCCACAATCAATTTTTCGTCACTTTTAAAACCTTGAGTAATTTGAAGACTTAGGTTGAACATTTTTTCCACATCAGCTTTACCTACATATTTTTTCTGAAAGGTTTTGATCGCTTTCATATAGGCCTTTGGATCTTTTGCAGCAAATTGATAATCCATATTTGCCTTGACTTCAAATTCTTCAGCTAGTGTGCCATGATTTTCCTTCATTTTTTCAATGGCTTCTTCTAACAAATCAGCAGAACTATATTCGATCGCTTTGCTTAAAGTATTTGTGCACGCATTCTTTATTTTATTTTGATATGCTTCTGTTCCTACAATTTTAGCAATCGCCTTTTCTCTTTCTGTTACTAATGTGAAAATTTTAGAATCTGCTGAAGCCAAAGCATCAAAAAGAAATTGAAGATTAAAAGGTGTATCTAAGTCTTTCTGACTTTTGATATAACTGTAAGCTACTTTTCCGCTTGGCTTTTTTGATTTGTTTAATGCTTTTACATACTTGTGAATCAGCTCTGGACTTCTATCGCCTTCTTCATAAAGTTTTGCATAATCACCACTGTAGTCTACTTTGGAAAGAATAGAATTACCTAATCCTAGAAATCCTTTTACGTCTTGTGCTCCTTTTACTTTCTGAACAACCTTTCCCTTTCCGTCTATAAAATATAAGGTTGGGTATGCTGCAACAGGATATTTCTGTTGGAACTTAATGCCATCCTTTTTTTCCATGTCAATCTTCATATTGACAAAATTGGCGTTGAAAAATTTCCCTACCGCCTCATCGGTAAAAACTTTTGCAGCCATTCTTTTGCAAGGGCCACACCAAGTAGTATACGCATCTACAAAGATTACCTTTTCTTCAGCCGCCGCTTTTTCAATGGCCTCCTCCCAGGTTCCGTGAAAAAAGTCAATGCCTCCACAAAAAGCTGTGCTCGAACTAAGCAGCAAAAAGATTACTATCCAAATATTATTTTTCATTATTGCTAGATTTACTCTGACAAGATAAAGGAAATCGGTTTTCCCTGCCAGCATTAATGGGGCTAATGAACCTTAAGCGGTCTACTTTAAGCCTTATTTAACCATTTACGGATAAAAAGGGAACTAGTTGGAGAAAAATGGTGGGTTTTCTTGCCTATAATTCGAAATGAGCCAACTTTTTAAAGTCTTTTAATCGCTTATTAATCTGGCTTTTATTCAATCGCTTCAATCTTGTGATCCCAAATTCTTCTACACAAAACGAAGCCATTGCTGAGCCATAAATCATAGCTCTTTTGAAGTTTTCAAAGTTTAAGGATTTTGACGAAGCCAAATATCCCATAAATCCTCCAGCAAATGTGTCACCAGCTCCTGTAGGGTCAAAGACTTCTGCTAGTGGCATAGCTGGTGCAAAAAACACTTTATCGTTCATGAAAAGCAAGGCGCCATGTTCTCCTTTTTTAATTACTAGAATTTCTGGACCCATTTTATGAATCTTCTTTGCAGCCTTAACCAATGAGTACTCTCCTGAAAGTTGTCGAGCCTCCTCGTCGTTTATTGTAAGCAAATCAACCTTCTTTAGCACTTTTTTTAGTGCAGGCATCGCTACATCCATCCAAAAGTTCATGGTATCTAATGCTATTAACTTAGGTTTTTTTGACATTTGCTTGATAACCTTAAGCTGAATTTCCGGAGTTAGGTTCCCTAAAAGGAGAAATTTTGAATCTTTATAAGCCTTCGGAAGTTTAGGGTTGAAGTCAGCCAAGACATTTAATTCGGTGGCGAGCGTGTCTCGGGAGTTCATATTGTCGTGATATTTACCTGCCCAGAAAAAAGATTTTTCTCCTTCTTTTATATCCAAGCCTTCAAGGTCGATCCCTCTTTTTTTCATGTAGTTCATTTCAGCAATCGGGAAATCATCGCCCACTACAGAGACAAGTCTTTGTTTATCAGTAAAATAAGAAGCAGCAATGCTTGCATAAGTGGCCGCGCCACCAACAATTCTTTCGGCTTTTCCGTATGGAGTTTCGATTGTATCGAAGGCAACCGTTCCTATGGTAAGTAGACTCATGAAAATATTTATTTTTAAAAAGGCACAAAGATTGCACTTTTTAAGGTAAGTAAGTAAATTTGCGACCGCTTTAGTAAAAAGGCGAAAAATGCTTCCTTAGCTCAGCTGGTTAGAGCATCTGACTGTTAATCAGAGGGTCCAAGGTTCGAGTCCTTGAGGGAGCGCAGAAAACCCCGTCCATTTTGGATGGGGTTTTTCTATTTAACTTTGGTATCATAAGATTTTATTAACATTACTTTAGGAGTTAAGGGTCCCCAGATTCCTTGCATTTACCCTTAAACAAGTCTAATTTCAATGTTGTTTGTTCTTGGAACAAAAAGGGCAACAATTTCGTAGTAAAAAGGTGGTTCTATTACTATAGCGAACTCAAGTTTTGGAGATAAAAGAAATTACATGACTCAAAAGGATAACTATTCTGTATTAATTCAAAAGCTAGACACTTTCATTCGAAAGTTTTACTTGAACCAGCTTATCAAAGGTGCGTTATATACTATTGGTCTGATTGGTATTTTGTTTTTGGCGATTAACGTTCTTGAGCATTATTACTTTTTTGGGCAAGCCGGGCGAAAACTCCTTTTCTTTTCATTTCTAGGTATCAGCGCGGTGGCTCTAGTCGGTTGGGTAATAATTCCTCTTCTACATTTTTTCAAGCTAGGAAAAGTCATATCTCATGAACAAGCAGCAAACATTATTGGCGATCATTTTGGTTCTGTAAAGGACAAGCTACTTAATGTCCTTCAGTTGAAAAAACAAAGCGATGATTCTGCTTTGGCCCTGGCGGGGATTAATCAAAAAACCGAAGAAATAAAATTAGTCGCTTTTCCAAAAGCCATTGACTTAAAAAAGAATAGAAAATATTTGCGGTACGCAATTCCTCCATTAATGCTCCTCTTAGGGATTCTTTGGATGGCTCCTAGTATAATAACCGATAGCACATCTAGACTAATTAATAATAATAAAGATTTTATTCCTGACGATCCTTTTTCATTTGTTGTCAAAGAAAAAGATCCTACCGTGGTTCAATATGAAGACTATGATTTAGTTGTAAATATTGAAGGGACTTTACTTCCTAATGAAGTCTTTATCGATGTAGACAATTTTCAATATCGTTTGGCAAAGGATGAAAACGATAAATTTTCCTATCGTTTTTCCAATGTTCAAAAAGACACCAAGTTTCAGTTATTTGCAGCAGGTGAAAGAGGGAGAAAAGTAAAGAGTACTGTTTATGACCTCTCCGTTTTGAAAAAACCCAATATCACTGGTTTTGATATTAGCCTTGATTATCCTTCTTATACGACGCGAAAAGATGAAACCTTGCAAAACATCGGTGATCTAGTTATTCCACAAGGCACAAAAATAAAATGGGTTTTTAATTCGCTTCACACAGATTACATTGCATTAAAGTTTTCATCCCAATCGGATACGAAATCTGCAGAACGATTTAGCGATAACCTTTTTTCTTACAAAAAGCAAGCATTGTACGATGAAAGCTACAAGCTGTTTGTATCCAATAAGTTTTTGCCAAAAGCTGATTCCATTGGTTATTCGATTAATGTCATTCCCGATTTAAAGCCAAACATTTCTGTAGAAAAATTTGTCGACAGCACTGATTCCAAATTGGTGTTCTTCGCAGGAGAGGCAGGAGATGACTACGGGTTAAGAAGTTTGACTTTTAACTATCGTATTACCAACGAGAGGGGAAGTCAAGGGGAGTTAAACACAATTCCTTTAGAAAAGCCAACAGCTAAGAATGTACAGTATACTTACGATTGGGATATCAAAACATTAGAACTAAAGCCCGGGGATAATCTAAGCTATTACTTTGAAGTGTATGACAACGATGGTGTAAATGGAGCAAAGTTTTCTCGCACAGAAATTATGAGTTATAAAATTCCCACTATTGAGGAATTCGAGGAAAAAGAATCTAGTAACAACGAGGAAATTAAAGATGACTTAAAAAAATCCATGGATGAGTCTAAAAAGATTCAACAGGAAATGAAAAAGTTAAGAGACAAAGTTCTTCAGAAAAAGGATTTGGATTGGCAAACCAAAAAAGAATTAGAAAAACTTTTGGAACGACAGAAGGAATTAGAAAAACAAATTGAAGAAGCAAAAAAGAAGTTCGAAGAGAATTTAAAAAACCAGGAACAGTTTGATGAGAAAAGTGAAAAGCTTCTTGAGAAACAAGAAAAATTACAAGAACTTTTTGAAGAAGTCATGAGTGACGAAATGAAAGAACTCATGGAACAGATTCAAGAGCTCATGGATGAAATGAACAAGGATGATGCTCTGGAGATGATGGAGCAAATGGAAATGAATGACGAAGAGTTAGAGATGGAATTGGATAGATTAACAGAGTTATTCAAAAACCTTGAAGTCGAAGCGGACATGGAAAAGGCAATTGAAAAACTGGAAGAGCTTGCCAAAAAAGAAGAAGAGCTTGCTGAAGAAACTGATAAAGGAGAAACAGCACAAGAAGAGTTAGAAGAAAAGCAAGAAGAGATAAATGAAGAATTCGATAAGCTTCAAGAAAAAATGGAAGAAATCGAAAAGAAGAATGAAGAATTAGAACGTCCTAAAGATCTTGGAGATGAAAACGAAGAGAAGATGGAGGACATTGATAAAGAGCTAGATGAGAGCAAAGAACAACTAGAGCAGAAGGAAAACAAAAAAGCTTCCAAGTCTCAAAAAAAGGCTGCAGAAAAAATGCAAGAAATGGCCGACCAAATGGCTGGCGCTATGGAGTCAGGTGAAATGGAGCAAATGGAAGAAGACATGGAAGCGCTTCGACAATTACTAGAAAATCTTGTGAATCTTTCTTTCGATCAAGAATATGTTATGGAAGACATTGAAGAGTCTACCATAAACACTCCTTACTATGTTGAACTCGTTCAACAACAATTTAAATTAAAAGATGACTTTAAACTTGTAGAAGATAGTTTACAAGCACTTGCCAAAAGAGTTTTTCAAATTGAATCCTTTGTAACCGAAAAGGTTGGTTTAATCAAAGAGAACTTGGACGAAGGTTTAGTTTTGTTAGAAGAACGAAAGAAGCCCAAAGCTGCCGATAACCAGCAGCGTACAATGAAAAATGTGAATGACCTTGCATTGATGCTAAATGAAGTAATGGAACAAATGCAGCAGCAAATGTCTAGCATGATGCCTGGCAATCAAAATTGCAGCAAACCTGGTGGAAAAGGGTCAAAGCCAAGTTCAGGACCCGGGGACAAAATATCCAAAGGTCAAGAAGGCCTTAAGGAAATGATGGAAAAGATGAAAGAAGGGGCTAAAGACGGAAAAGGCCCAGGAAGTAAAGAATTTGCCAAAATGGCTAAAAAGCAGGCTGCTTTGCAAAAAGCGTTAAGAGATCTCAAGAAATCCAAGCAAGAACAAGGGCAAGGAGGACAGGAATTACAAGAGATCATCGATCAAATGAATAAAAATGAAATTGATTTGGTAAATAAAAAGTTGACCACAGAGATGATGAAGCGTCAACAAGATATAATAACGAAGTTATTGGAAGCTGAAAAGGCAGATCGTCAAAAAGAATTCGACAATAAGCGAAAAGCGGAGAGAACTGAACAAAAAGAACGTAAACTGCCTCCGAGTATGGAGGAATACATAAAAAAGCGAGAAGCAGAGATAGAGTTATATAAGACTGTTAGTCCCGCTCTTCGCCCATATTATAAAAATTTAGTAGAAGAATACATCAATCAATTAAAGACAGATTGATATTTGGAACTATTTTAGCGTCAAATACGTATTCTAACATGTGCCATTGTGCTTAATTTATGATCACTAGTCAACAAGAAGAACTTAATCTTATCTCAGACCCCAAAAATGTCGCTCAAGTGGAGACATTTGTGGAAAATGTGGCTAAGAAGTATTCCATTAGCCCAAATGTCTATGGTAATATCCTAATTAGCCTTACCGAAGCGGTAACTAATGCCATCAGTCATGGGAATGATAACGATCGAGAGAAGCGCGTTAAACTTCGCTTAGAGCACAAATCTTCTGTTTTAGCCTTTATTGTTTCTGATCAAGGTCCTGGCTTCGACTTCGAAAATCTTCCAGACCCAACTTCTCCAGAGAATCTTCTTAGAATTGGTGGACGAGGTGTCTTTTTGATGCGTCAATTATCTGATGGCGTGAATTTCCACGATGATGGACGCACCGTAGAAATTCTTTTTCATATTTAATTCCTGCATTTTTAAGGACTTTTTATCGACGCTGCAATCTATCTTTGTGTAAAGATCCTTTGATGTCCGAATTACGCTACGAAATTCTCTTTCATTTCGAAAATGTGGAACTAGTCATTCAAGAACCAGAACGACACATTCTTTGGGTCGAATCTGTGATCTCTGCCGAATCTAAAATTGCAGGAAACCTAAATTTCATTTTTTGTACAGATAAATATCTACATCAAATGAATGTCGATTACTTAAATCATGATACACTTACCGATGTAATCACTTTTCCACTACGTTATGATCGCGTCGAAGGGGATATTTTCATCAGTAAGGATCGTGTGGCTGAGAATGCTAAAACCTTTGACGTTGAGTTCGATGCTGAACTTCGACGAGTGATGATTCATGGGGTGTTGCATCTAGTAGGTTTTGGCGATAAAACAGAAGAAGAGATTGCTTTAATGCGATCCAAAGAAGATTTCTACCTAAATTCTTTCTAAAAAAGTCTTGGATTTTTGTTTAAATCGACTCCTTATTCTTTTTCTTCAATCAATGCGAAATTCTCAAACGAAGGCTAGCTAAACAAAGTCTCCTACGCTAACAAATCTTCTTCTTTTTCGTACCAACATTTAGTTTTACTGTCATTCAAAGTCATAATTAAAAGCTGAAGCGTGGCAATTAAAGTAGAAAAGGTATAATTTCGTCAACTTAATTTTAAGTATCCAAAAATGAAGGTTTTAAAGTTTGGTGGTTCCTCAGTTGCAAAACCTGAGCGAATTAAACAGGTTATTAATATTCTAAAAAAATATTATTCTCAAGGAGAGGAGATTACCGTCGTTTTTTCTGCTTTTGGTGGAGTTACTGATTCTCTAATTCAGATGAGTCATTTGGCTGCCCAGGCTGATGAATCCTATCTTGATGTTTTTAATGATTTCTCTAATCGTCATTTGGAGGCTGCTCGAAGTTTAATTTCAGCCGCTAATTTAGAAACAGCGCTTGCCGATCTTAAGGAAAATCATGAGGTGCTTAAAAACTTATTGCAAGGTGTTTATTTAGTAAGAGAAGCTTCTAAGCGAACAATGGACTATGTGCTTAGTTTCGGGGAGCGTAATTCATGCTATATTATTGCAAGCGCATTAATAAGCCAAGGTGTTAACGCCGAATATCTCGATGCAAGAAAAATTATTAAGACAGATAGAACTTTTGGAGCAGCAAAAGTCCAATTTGAAATAACTTATTCTGAAATTCAAAAATATTATAAAAATCACCCTGCCATCCAGATAGTAACTGGTTTTATTGCTACGGCGATAGGAGGTTTGACTTCTACCTTAGGAAGAGGTGGTTCCGATTACACCGCGTCTCTTTTAGCCGCTGGTCTTAATGCAGAACGAATTGAAATTTGGACTGATGTCAATGGCGTTTTAACTGCCGACCCGAGAAAAGTGAAAAGTGCTTTTACTATTCCGACGCTTACTTATGCAGAAGCGATGGAGATGTCTCACTTCGGGGCTAAAGTAATATACCCTCCCACGCTTCAACCCGCATTAAAAAAACAGATTCCAATAGTCATAAAAAACACTTTTAATCCTGATCACGCTGGATCTTTTATATCAAATAAAAGTGACGACAATGGACATGCTGTTAAAGGAATTAGTTCAATAGGGGAAATAGCTTTATTGACCCTTGAAGGCTCTGGTCTTTTTGGAGTACCAGGAATTTCAGCTCGTCTTTTCGGCGCCTTAGCTCAAGCCAAGATCAACATTATTATGATCACCCAAGGTAGTTCTGAACATAGTATCAGCTTTGCTATCGCACCTAAAGAGGCAAAAAAAGCTCAAAATGTTGTTGAGCAGGCTTTTGAATATGAACTTTTGAATGGTGTTGTTGAGCCCATTAAAGTAGAAAAGGAACTTTCCGTTATTGCTCTTATTGGAGAAAATATGCGCTTTCAACCGGGTATTGCAGGAAGACTTTTTCAAGCTTTGGGAAAAAACGGAATTAACTGTGTTGCTATCGCTCAAGGAAGTTCAGAACTAAACGTCTCTGTAGTAATTCCAAAAGTAGATGAAGCAAAATCATTGAATGCTTTACACGAAGCTTTTTTCCTTTCAGACACGCAGGATTTGCATTTATTTATGGTTGGTGTTGGTTTAATCGGAAGCACATTGATTAATCAGATAAAATCCCAAGCAGACTACCTCTTAGAAAAACATAGTCTCCGTATTCGTTTAGTGGGAATTGCGAATTCAAAAAATATGTTGTTCAACGACGAAGGAATAAATCTTGATTCTTGGAAGGAAGATTTAGCAGCTGCAAATGAAAAAATGGGTATGGCAAGTTTCGTAGATCGAATTGAAAATTTAAATCTGTCGAATTCAATCTTTGTAGATAATACAGCTAGCGAAGAAGTGGCTTCTTTTTACGAAAGTATACTTGCAAAAAGTATTAGTATTTCTACTCCAAATAAAATCGCGACCTCATCAAGCTTACTTCAATATCAACGATTAAAAACTATAGCTAAAAAACGCGGAGTAAAATTTATGTACGAAACCAATGTGGGGGCTGGCTTGCCAGTAATTACAACTTTGGTTGATCTAATCAATAGCGGAGATGAGGTTATTAAAATTGAAGGGGTTCTTTCTGGATCATTGAGTTTTATTTTCAATAGTTTTAATGCTGATCGTAAATTTTCTGAAGTTGTAACTGAAGCTAGAGAAAAGGGATATACAGAACCCGATCCACGAATAGATATTAACGGCATTGACGTAAGACGGAAGCTAATTATTTTGGCGCGTGAAACAGGATTAGGAATGACCGCAGAAAACGTGGAAGTAAAAAATATTCTTTCTGATGAAAGTCGTTCGGCAAAAACAGTAGAAGAGTTTTTGTCATTATTACCAAAAGAAGATGTACGCCTTGAAGCGATGAGAGCCGAAGCAGAGGAACAAGGCAAAGTTTTAAGAATGATCGCGAAGTTAGATAAGGGTGTAGCCACCATTGGGTTGGAAGCAGTTGATTTGGATCATCCTTTCGCTAGTTTAAGCGGCAGCGATAATATGATTGTGTTTACTACGAAAAGATATAATGATCGACCTTTAGTAATTACAGGCCCGGGCGCCGGAGCAGAGGTTACTGCAGCAGGCGTTTTTGCCGAAGTCATTTCTATAGGTCATTTTCTATCATAACTAATTGATATTCAGTTTATTATGGCTTTAGGCATAAAAGTTTTTGCACCAGCAAGTGTAGCTAATGTTGGTGTTGGATATGATATACTTGGTTTTGCATTAGACAAACCGGGCGACGAGATAATTGCCAAATTTACAAATCACAAGGGTCTAAGAATTACCAAAATTACAGGAGCCCAGGGAAGATTACCATACGAGATAGAAAAAAATACAGCAGGTGTTGCGGCTCAAAGGTTTCTCGAACATATAGGTGAAGCGGGTCGGGGAATTGATTTCGAGATTCGTAAAAAGATGCCTTTTGGTTCTGGATTGGGTTCTAGTGCGGCAAGTGCTGTTGCCGGAGTTATGGCAGTGAATGAACTTTTTAATTGTCCTTTAGAAAAACGAGATTTATTGCCTTTCGCTGTTTTAGGAGAACAAGTGGCAGATGGATCATATCATGCGGATAATGTAGCTCCTTCTTTAATTGGCGGCATGATCTTAATTAGAGATAACACCAGTCTTGATGTGCATCGGCTTAATGTTCCAAAAGGATTATATGCCACAGTGGTTCACCCTAAGATTGAAATACTAACTAGGGATTCAAGAGCAATTCTTTCTGACGAAGTTTCTCTAAAAGGCATGATTCAGCAAACAGGAAATCTGGCTTCCTTTATTGTAGGAATGTTCAACTCAGATATTGAATTAATAGGAAGGTCATTACAAGATGTATTGATTGAGCCTCAAAGAAAGAAGCTCATTCCATATTTTGACGCAGTTAAAGAGGCTGCTTTATCAGCTGGAGCTTTAGGTTGTAGTATCTCTGGAGCTGGTCCCTCTATTTTTGCTCTTTCTGCAAATAGTTTGATTGCTGAAGAAGTTGGCGTTAATATGAAAAGAGTTTTTAAAGAAAATAAGATTAGGTGTACCATTTATCAATCAAGAATTAATCAAGAAGGGGCCTACAAATGTTAAACCGCGATGCAGTTATATAGTACAAACAATAAAGCCTTCAAGGTAGATCTCAAACAAGCTGTAATGAACAGCCTTCCCCCGGATAATGGTTTATACATGCCAACTGAGCTTCCTCTATTGGATCCAAATTTTATTAAAAATTTGGCTGACTATAGTTTTGCTGATCTTAGTTTTATTGTCGCTCAGCATCTTATCGGGACTTCAATTACTAAAGCCGCTTTGGAAACTATCGTGCATGAAGCCATAAATTTTGCCGCTCCTGTTGTTGAATTAAACGAACATTTAGGAGTATTGGAATTGTTCCATGGACCCAGCCTAGCATTTAAGGATTTTGGTGCTCGTTTTATGGCTAGGATAATGGGCCATTATAATACTGATGAAGAAAAGGAGTTAGTCATTTTAGTTGCAACTTCAGGTGATACTGGAGGTGCTGTTGCTGCTGGTTTTCTTGGAACTCCAAGAATCAAAGTAGTGATACTCTACCCTTCTGGAAAAGTTAGCCCCTTGCAAGAAAAACAACTAACGACGCTTGGAAAGAATATTGAAGCTATTGAGGTTAATGGAACCTTTGATGATTGTCAAGCTTTAGTGAAGCAAGCTTTTTTAGATAAAGAACTAAATAAGTCTATCCGTTTGAGTTCAGCTAATTCAATTAATATAGCTCGTCTCATTCCACAAAGCTTTTATTATTTCGAAGCTTGGAAACAATTTCACAGAGCAGGAGAGTCTTTAAGTTTCATTGTTCCTAGTGGAAACTTTGGAAACCTCACTGCGGGTTTATTAGCAAAAAAAATGGGCCTTCCAATAAATCATATGGTAGCAGCCACAAATGCCAATGATATAGTCCCTAGTTATCTTCAAACTGGGTCTTATAAACCAAAGACTTCTGTTTCTACTATTTCAAATGCCATGGATGTTGGAAATCCAAGCAATTTTTCTCGGATGATGGACCTATATGGTTCCACGTGGAACATAGTCACAGAAGAGGTCAAAGGTTATAGTTATTCAGATGAAGCGACTAGAATTGCAATGAAAGAAATTTATAAGCAATTCAACTATGTAATGGATCCTCATGGAGCTATAGGTTATTTGGCTGCCAAGGAATATCGATTAAAACACAAGTCTACCAAAGCAGTCATTCTTGAAACTGCTCATCCTTCTAAATTCCTTGAAGAAGTTGAAGAAGCTTTAAATACTAAGATTACTATACCTGAGAGATTGGCAGAATTAAGTCAACGTAAAAAAATAGCTAGTTATATAGATGTTGACTATGGAGTCTTTAATGATTTTTTAGTTAATCGCTTTTCTAAGTAAACCTCACTGCCCTATTTTTAATTGAATTGTTCCACGTGGAACAATTCAATTAAAATTTCCCACTTAAAGTCGAGTTAATATGAGTTTATAATCTATAGAGAGATTTGGATTCAAAGTCAATGTTCCACGTGGAACAACTAAGTCAGAATGGAAATCAACTGGAAGAAAATATTTTTAAAATATAGCTATCCTAAAAAAACTTAAGCATCCATCATATCAGTACTTACATTCGCTTCTAGAAAGGCGCCTAATATATCATTGAAAACATCAGCCCTTTCCATCATTGGAGCGTGACCACATTTTTCAACTAGATGAAGGGTAGAATTTTTAATCAATTCCTGAAATTTTTCTCCAACGAATGGCGGAGTTATTGTATCGTGATCTCCCCATATTAAACAAGTAGGAGATTTAATTTGATGTAGCTTATCACTTAGGTTATGTCTAACAGCAGATTTAGCTGTAGCAATAATTCGAATTGCTTTTCCCCGGTCATTAACTATATCAAATACTTCGTCAATTAATTCCTTTGTTGCCACAGAAGGATCAAAGAAGGTAGACTCTGTTTTCTCCTTTATAAATTCATAATTACCTCGCTTAGGAAAAGTAGAACCCAAACTGTTTTCAAAAAGTCCAGAACTTCCAGTAAGCGTAATAGATTGAATCCAATCTGGATTGGCCAATGAAAAAAGTAAGGTAATATGACCACCCAAAGAATTCCCAAGAACATGAACTTTATTAAAGCCTTTGTGATTTACAAAAGCTGTTACATGATCCACAAACCCACTAACAGAAACCTTAATGATAGGCAATTCAAATATGGGTAGCATTGGAACAACCACATTATATTCTTTGCCAAATCTATTGATGATTCCCTCAAAATTACTTAGCGCTCCAAATAAACCATGTAATAACAACAAGGTCTCTTTACCTCCTTCTGTTTCAATATATTTAAACCCACCTTCTTCCTTTAGGTTATACTCCATTTCTTTTTTTCATTTATTGCAAAGGTATCAATTCCCGAAATATAAAATTTTCATTATTAACAGGGTTACCAACATAAAGTGTAAATTTCTATTCTAGATAGCCTAAAAATAAAAACAGTTACCAACAAACTAACATTGACTGTTGATAAACAACAATTATCATTATAAAAGTAAAAAAATTAATAGTATAATCACACTATAACTTATTGATTATCAATATATTACAACAATAAATCTTATATCACATCAAATTAAAAGTTACTCAATAGACTGTTGATAACCAGGTTTAAATTGATAGATACAATATAGTAGACTTGCAAACAAAAGAAGAGAAACACATTGATGTAAGGCTCCATAGCCAATTGGAATAGACCCCACAGCATTTACAATTGTTAGTATACCTAATACAAATTGCGTTATTAACAGACTTATCAACAAATTACCACCAAACTTTAAACTAGCAGACTTAGTCCGTTTAATAAGAGTATAAAACCAAAGAATAAATCCAGTTAATAGATAGGCCGTGAATCGATGTAAAATTTGAACCCAAGCCTTTACACTTACCGAAGCTTCGTAATCAGATATACCATTTATTTCATTTGCTCCTTGCGCAATCGCGGAGGTCAAATTAGTTCCATTTATAAATCCAGGCCAATAAGGATGAATTAATCCTGCTCTCATACCTGCCATCAGACCACCGAAAAGAATCTGAATCATAAGAAGCAAAGCAATACCCCATCCAATTCTATGTAACCTATGGTTATCCACAAAGTTATCCACCTGTTTAGTCTTTAACCATGTCCAGAACAAATAACAAAAGAGTGCTGCGGCCAATCCTAAATGAGTAATTAATTTATAAGCGCTAACCCAAGTTCGTTTATCATCATTTAATCCACTAGCAACCATGAGCCATCCAAAAACAGCAACCGTAGCTGCTAAGAATATAACGACTCCTAATCGTCGCACTAACCACTTAGGAAGGAGTCCCTTGAAAAGAAATAAGAAGAATGGTATAATAAACACAAAGCCCATCAACCGCGCCCATAAGCGATGAAAATACTCCCAGAAGAAAATAAACTTAAATTCTGAAAGGGTCATATCTCCATGCAAACTTTCAAACTGCTTTTTTGCATGTATTTTATACTTATCAAACGCAATGTTCCACTCACCTGTATTCAGCGGTGGCAATGTGCCTTGTATCACCGACCACTCAGTTATTGAAAGTCCCGAATCTGTCAATCTGGTTACTCCACCAATTACGACTTGAAAAAAAATCATCACAAGTCCAATAAAAAGCCAAACCCGTACAATTTTTGAAACCGGCTTAGAAATTTTTTTATTCATTTTTTGCATTTGAAGTTATCCACTCACATTCTGATCTCTATTAATATCTTTAATAATTAAAAAAAAACACCCTCATCATCATAGCTGTGGAAAAGGGGATAACTTTTTTCTAAAATGATCTTTACTTAAGTTACTAATATTTGAAATGCAATTATCCACAGATAGTTCACATAATACTACTTTGTAAATCAATATTTTAGTCATTTTTCCACAATTACAGCTGACCTTACTAACAGAGTAACTAGTTCAATATTTATAACCAACACGCTATTAATGGATGGTGGATAACTCACCCATTCTACACCAATACAGCATTAATATATTAATTTATATAATATATTATTAGTACATTCTTGGTAGCTGTGGAAAACCTTATGACTAGTACACTAGTTCTACACATAAATTAACCATTACTTGTTGATAAGTAATACCTATAAAGTTTTGCTAACTTTATGATAAATCAGCTATAAATAAGTATGTGCGGTCGATATTCTCTGGCCACTTCAAAAGAGAAAATTGCGGAGTCATTCGGAATTAATATTGAAGCGGACCAACTCACCATAAGTTTTAATATTGCTCCGACACATAAGTCTTATGTCATTACCAATCAAGATCCTAATGAACTATCACTACTCAATTGGGGCATTATACCCTCCTGGTCAAAGGATGGTTCACTTAATGGAAAATTGATAAATGCAAGAATAGAAGGAATTTCATCGAAACCAAGTTTTCGAATGGCATTAAGAAAGAGAAGATGCCTTATTATAGCAGATAGCTTTTATGAATGGCGGAAGGAAGGATCACGAAAAATACCATACAGAATTTTACCAATTAATGAGGAACTTTTATGTTTTGCGGGAATATGGGAAGAGTGGGGAACTGGACCTGAAAAGAAAAGGACGTTTTCTATTTTAACTACTGATGCCAATGAGGATTTAAATACTTTACATAATAGGATGCCATTGTATTTTAAAAATAAAGATGATCAGGCCTTATGGATTTCTGACCTAAAGTTGGATGAAATAAATGAAATGATGAGAATTCCTACACCTGGTTATTTACGCATGTATAGAGTATCAGAACAACTAAATTTACCAGTCAATAATTTTCACCAAATTCATCAAGAAATTCCTGAACCTCCCTCCCTTTTCGGATAAGTAAAAATTATGTTAGTTGTTATTCAAAGAGTTACAAAAGCTTCTGTAAAAGTAAAAGACGAGTATACTGCTCAAATTAATTCAGGGCTTCTTGTATTATTAGGTATTGTTGAAGAAGATAACCAAGAGGATATAGATTGGCTTTGCAGGAAAATAGTAAATCTAAGAATTTTTGGAGATGAGCAAGAGGTAATGAATAAGTCGGTTCTTGATGTAAAGGGAGATATAATAGTAGTAAGTCAATTCACTTTACATGCTTCCACGAAGAAAGGCAACAGACCTAGCTATATCAATGCGGCTAAACCAGCAATAGCAATTCCATTATATGAAAATTTTTTATCGACCCTTTCATCTCAACTAGGAAAACAAGTAGGAGCAGGTATATTTGGTGCAGATATGAAAGTTGAATTATTAAATGATGGCCCAGTTACCATTATTATTGATTCTAAAAATAAAAAGTAATGACATTAGCAGAAGCACAATCAAAGGTGGATGAATGGATTAATACGATTGGACAACGCTATTTTAATGAATTGACCAATATGGCAGTTCTTACTGAAGAGGTAGGGGAATTGGCAAAAATTATGGCGAGACTTTATGGCGAACAGTCCTTTAAAACCAAAGAAAAAGAACTTTCGGCTAACACGGATATGGCTGATGAAATGGCTGATATACTTTTTGTGCTCATCTGTTTAGCAAACCAAACTGGAGTAGATCTAACTCAAGCACTTAAAAATAGCTTGGTCAAAAAAACTAATAGAGATAAAGAGCGTCACAAAAACAACCCAAAGCTACAATGAGAATATTGATAACGCTATTTCTTTTATCAACTACAATTTTATCTAATGCTCAAATTAGATTTGAACTAACATTGACTAATGACAAACTAAATCAGTGGTTCGAAATAAATAAATCTGATAGTATTGATTTTATTACCATTGCCCTAACGCTTCCACAAAAGAATGATGATTTTTACTTCCGAACCAAGAATAAACAAAGCGAAATTTCTGAATGGACTAATTTTGTTCACTACACTCATCAAAAGGAAATAGACACCAATTGGATTAGCAAACTATATTTTTTAAGTAATAAAATAAAAGCGCTGCAAATTAAAAATACCAGTTCATTACCAATTTTATCAAGTGGAAAAATAAGTATCTACCAAGACGTATCAAAACAAACAGAAGAACGACCATCATACTTAAAAAACCTTAAATCAGCTTGTCCCTGTATTCAACCAACTTATCTGGATCGTCTTGGTTGGTGTCCCACCGGTAATTGTCCGGAACACCCAAATCCGGTAACTACTGAAGTAACACATTTAATTGTGCATCATGCAGCGTCAACAAATGTTAGTTCCAATTGGTCTGGAGTGGTTAGAAGTATTTGGGATTTTCATGTAAACACCAATGGATGGGATGATATTGGATACAACTGGTTGATCGATCCTGATGGACAAATTTACGAAGGACGTGGAGATGATATTAGAGGAGCACATTTTTGCGGAACAAACACAGGAACAGCAGGAATTTGTATGTTGGGAGATTTTCAAAATCAAGCTCCACAACAAGT